>JADFLZ010000351.1 GCA_022564135.1 Candidatus Zixiibacteriota bacterium | reverse complement strand
ATGGATCAAAAAAACCATCATAATTTCCTCGTCCACCTAAAGTGTCAGTAAATTCAGCTCTCATCGAAAAGTCTGCGGGGTAACCTTCGACAGGAGTAATTGATCCCCGTTTTCTGTAGTCAGGTGGGAAAAATTCGTTGATATTCTGCCAGCCGTCAGCACCGATACTTACTAAGGTGTCGTTTCCGACAATGCCCCCAATCCAGATGGCTCCGCCAAAAAGATGTTCTATCCCCGTGGCAGGGGGAGTAACGAACGAAGGTCCATGGGGAGCAAGTAAGAAATCATATGGACCACTGCTGAAAGCTGTTCCAAAGTTACCATAGCTATCAAAAGAGGCATCTAATTCGCCGGTCTGCTGAACTCCAAAATGTAATGGCCAGTTTATTAAGTGAACCGGGACAGAGTCCTGCACGAAATTAGTTTGAGGGAGGGAATTCGAGTCATTTGGCTCTTTTCCACCCAAGTCTCTCGCTATTGTTGTTGAAGAAAAACTTACGAACGAAAAAATAAGAAAAATGTAAAAATTCAATAATCGATTTATATATCTGACTTTGGACATTACTTTCATGTTAAAGGTCCTTGAAAAGAACCGATCTGTCAAATTTTGTCTATCTGCTCCAGAGTAGATATTTATCATAATCCAACTAGCTTCTTCCAATAGTTATGTGGTAGCGAATCTTCTTTCACAGAGAGAACCCCCTGAAAAGATAGTCTACCAATTTTGTTAAATCTAAGATATTAACCGAGCCGTCGCTGTTGACATCCGAGAGTTCCAGCGGCTCAGGTAACTGGCCCGTTCTGAAAAGAAGGCCAACTAACTCTGTCAGGTCAGTTACTGTAATCATTCCATCACCGTTTAGATCGCCTCTCTGATATCCGATTAGCATAAAGGTTCCGAGTGCCTTAAAGTCTCGTCCATCAGCTAATGTACCAGAAACAGAGTAAGTAGCTGTCATCGTATCCCAAAAAGGGATAAAATCGGACAAGAGCCTACCGGTCGGAATTTCAATTTTCAAAACCTGATTATCAAAATCCTGGTGAGAAATCAGAAAATCTACAGAAACCGGCTTGATGGAATTATTGACAATAATCGAGCTCTCAATGTCTGCCAGCAGACCTATACTCCGCTCAATGTTGCCAACGTATATACTGACAAATGCTGGTCTTCGACTATCGGCTTTGGGAAAGTGAAATAGGGCAGGCTCTATAATTGTTTTAGCGGCGAGGTCAAATGGCTCAGATGACCAGATTGCTCTAATCAGTCTGCGGGCATCGCGCCTGTTCATATACCAGAGATGAAAGCCAAAAGTGTATGTTTGAGTGTTTAGCTGCGGCAAATCCAGTCTTATTCCAACATTATGACTTTGCTGAACAGATGTTGTTGGAAATGCCGATTGAAACAAGTGTGTCACTATGGCGTCGTCATTCGGGATAAAAGTCGCCACTGCCGGAGGTGTTTCCATGGGCCAGAGTTCTCTAAGTTTGATTGTAAACGGATCCCGTTTTAGGTCTGCATCCAGCGAAGGCAGGTCGATCTCCTTATGTTGTGCTCGAATGAAACCGAATAGCGAATCAACATACGGCGGAGATGCATTATTATAGTAATATCGTTCGCTTCCCGCGAACATTCCACTTATACCGAAAAGCTGTGAAGTGGTGGTGGATGCCGTAAGGTACTGTGGAACGCCATTAATAATGTGTGTACCGCTGCCAAAGAATGACAAAAATCTACCAAAGTAAACGATCTTCCCGCCGTTAGCTTGAAACTTAATTAATGCGTCAAGAGTATTGCTGCTTGCGAAGGATAGACTGAAAATCCTTTCGGACAGGCGGTCATCAATGATGACCATTTTATAAGGCATTAAATCCTGCCAGTCGAGACAACTTAAATCTTGTCGAGGGCAGCTAGCAGGTGCGAACGAATCGCTGAAGCTGAATATTTCATAATCAAAGCCCTGAAGAATTGAACTGTAAAAATTGCTTATTGAATCAAAGTAGGTGTATTCGTGTGGCGTAAGAACAAAACTGTTTGTCAACAGCAGTATTTCGCGATTTTGCTCAGTGACGTTATAGGCAACGATTGGTCTAGTATATTCAGATTCAAATCCAAATTCATCAGCGGCAGCAATAACGTAGGCATTCCCATCAAGAAAGTTCTCATCTATAAACATCGTGTCTTCTGCCGCTGCGACAGCAAAGGGTACCATAGCATAATAGTAGTAAGTCTTTTCATCGACAAAGAACGAATCTTTAGGCTGAATAAACTGAGACCGATAACCCTCATCATAAAAGGCATGGTAGACTCTTTTTGCATCGGAAGAATCGGAGAATTTGTAAATGTTTATGTGATCTACCGCACTATTCTCTTTTAGCGCCCACTTCAATTTCAGAGGCTGGCCGGGCTTGGCAAACACATATTGTGATGGCAGCTGAACAGCGCCCGGTCTGGGGTTTAGTCTGAATTTAATTGGTGAGCTTAGCTGGCCTGTGCCAGTCAATGTTCTATTGGCAATTGCTGCCAGAAAAAATTTGTCCTTGTTTAAATTATCGATGGAATAACGGTAGGTTCTGCCAAGTGTTATAGGAATTTCATCAGCAGCCGGCGCCCACCAGGGAGGAATTGCTCCGGGCTGGGGCAACTGACTCAGGTCTGCTTCCTCTATAAAAATTTCATAGCCGGTAACTTCGTTATACACCCAGGGGTCCCACTGAAGCTCTGGCTGCTGTCTGTTTTTATTCACAATCTGAAATCCTAAAGGAGGCAAATTGGGGTCGAGCAGAAGTTGTCCGAGGCTGTCGGATATAGCGCTATTAGCCAGCACGTCATCAAAGTTCAGATTAGTCAGGTACAAATCAGGGTCATGCGGCAGATTGTCCTGGAAATTTTCAGGCAAATAATGAACTGAATCACCTTTAAAGGTTGCGAACAATATGCGGACGCTGGAGTCTGGCTGCAAATTAAAGGGGCCAATGGACATCAAGTAACGAATGTCAAAACTCCCAAAACCAGCCAAAGGAGTATTTCGTGGAGCCCATATCTCGTTGGAATCTCCGATGGTACTTAAATAAGCTACGTCAAAGTCCCATTCTTTAAAACTCAAGATATAGTACTTATTAGCATCTCCTTCGGGAGTACCGGTCCCACCGGTTCCAAAATCTCTGAAAGGATATTTTC
>JADFLZ010000350.1 GCA_022564135.1 Candidatus Zixiibacteriota bacterium | reverse complement strand
TTTATCCAGAGCGGCAGCTATAACATCACCTTCTATGCCAATGACGGCTTCCTGAGCGACTCCGAAATAGTCACCATCACCGTCAACGAAGCTGGCAACCAAAACCCGGTACTGGCCACCATCGGACCAAAGGGAACTACCGAAGGTATAAATTTAACTTTCGGCGTCAGCGCCACAGATGTTGACGGTGCCACGCCTTTACTTTCGACTTCAAGCTTACCAACCGGCGCGAGTTTCATAGACAACGGCGACGGCTCAGGCTCATTTGACTGGACGCCTGATTTCACCCAGAGTGGCTTTTATAATATAACTTTCTATGCTACCGATGATTCAACAGCTGTTGACTCCGAAGTAGTTTCCATCACAGTTGGTGAAGCCGGCAATCAATCACCGGTCTTGTCGGCTATTGGCTCCAAGTCAGTAACTGAAGGCAGCAGCTTAAACTTTGCTGTCTCAGCAGTTGATCCCGACAGCACCATCCCGGCTCTCTCGACCTCTGCTCTGCCGAGTGGCGCCACCTTCGTAGACAACGGCAACGGCAGCGCCAGCTTTAGCTGGACACCGGACTTTACTCAGGCCGGGGGCTATAGTATAACTTTCTATGCCAGTGACGGCACTGTTATCGACAGCGAAGTAGTGACCATCACCGTCATTGAATCCGGCAATCAGCCGCCGGTTCTCGATTCAATTGGCGCACAGAGTGTCAACGAGGGAATAAATTTAGCATTTGTAATAAGCGCTTCTGATCCGGACAGCACCATCCTGGCACTTTCGACTTCAACTTTACCGACCGGTGCTACTTTTGTAGACAATGGTGACGGCACCGGAACATTCAATTGGACACCAGACTTTACTCAGGCCGGAACTTATTCGGTAACTTTCCGTGCTACCGACGGTCTGGCCACTGATAGCGAAGTAGTAACCATTACCGTCAACGAAGCCGGTAACCAGACGCCTGTTTTAGCTGCTATCGGAGCTAAGAGTACCAGCGAGAATGTATTGCTTTCGTTTGCAGTATCGGCCACTGATGCCGATGGTACCTTCCCGGTTCTGACAACATCTGCTTTACCGAGCGGCGCAGTCTTTACAGATAACGGCAACGGCAGCGGTAGTTTCAGCTGGACGCCGACCTTTACTCAAGCGGGTTTATACAGTGTAACATTCATTGCTTCCGACACTCTGGTCGCCGACAGTGAAACTGTCAGCATTATCGTAGGTGAAGCGGGTAACCAGTCCCCGATATTGGCTGCCATCGGTTCACAAAGTAGTACAGAGAACGTTAATCTGACTTTTGCAGTTTCTGCCACCGACCCGGATGGCACCACCCCGGTTTTAACGGCAGTCAATCTGCCGAGTGGGGCAGTCTTTACCGATAGTGGCAACGGTACCGGCAGCTTTAACTGGATCCCGACATTTGTTCAGGCCGGAACTTTTTCGATAACCTTCCGCGCTTCTGATGGCGTCTTGACTGACAGTGAAGTTGTCGCCGTGACAATTTTTGAAACCGGTAACCAGTCGCCTGTTTTAGCGGCCATCGGAGCGCAGTCAGTTACCGAAGGCAATAATCTTAATTTTGTCACGACTGCCACCGACCCCGATGCCACCACCCCCAGTTTTAGTTCGACCATTCTGCCTTCAGGCGCCAGCTATACCGATAACGGCAACGGCTCGGCCACTTTTGACTGGACCCCGGGCTTTACTCAGAGTGGAGTTTACAACATTACTTTCCGGGCTACTGATGGTTTATTGACCGACTCAGAAGTGGTAGTCATCACCGTCAACGAAGCCGGCAACCAGGCTCCGATACTTGCTTTAATAGGTTCAAAGGCCACCACCGAAGGCGTCAATCTTAACTTTGTGGTCTCGGCCACAGATGTCGACAGTACTATTCCGGTCCTGACAACTTCAGCTTTGCCTTCAGGCGCCACCTTTATAGATAACGCCAATGGCAGCGGAACATTTGACTGGACACCGGATTTCACCCAGAGCGGGACATATAATGTCACTTTTTACGCTACCGATGGCATAGCCACTGATAGTGAAGCGGTTTCAATAACTGTCAACGAAGTCGGCAACCAGGCACCAGTGCTGGCTACTATCGGTGCTCAAACCACCACCGAAAATATTAATTTAAGCTTTGGCATCTCCGCCATTGACCCGGACGGTACTACTCCGGTCCTGACCACCTCAACACTGCCTTCAGGCGCCATATTTACCGACAACGGCGACGGCTCTGCTACCTTTGACTGGACCCCAACTTTTACACAGAGCGGCAGCTTCTTTGTTATTTTCTTCGCTTCCGATGGTGTTGCCTCAGACAGTGAAATTGTTTCCATTACAGTCAACGAAGCCGGCAACCAGCCGCCTGTCTTAGCGGCCATCGGTTCGAAGTCTGTTACTGAAGGCGCCAATCTGAACTTTGCCATCACGGCCTCTGACGCCGATGGTACCAACCCGGCCCTCAGCGCTTCAACACTGCCTGCCGGCGTAACCTTCACAGACAACGGTGACGGCACAGCATCTTTTGACTGGACACCAAACTTCATTCAAAGCGGGACATATAATGTCATCTTTTACGCGTCCGACGGACTAGCCACAGATAGCGAAGTGGTCACTGTCACAGTGACAGAAGCCGGTAACCAGGCGCCGCTGCTGGCAGCTATCGGAGCCAGAGCTACCACCGAGGGCATAAATCTTAACTTTGTGGTCTCGGCCAGTGATGCCGACAGCACCATCCCGGTTCTGTCCACCTCGGCCTTACCCGGCGGTGCAACTTTCATAGACAATGGCGATGGCTCAGGCAGCTTCGACTGGACACCAATATTTACTCAAAGCGGGGCATTTAATGTCACCTTCTATGCCACCGACGGACTGCTTACTGACAGTGAAGTCGTCAACATTACCGTCAACGAAGCCGGTAACCAGACACCGGTACTGGCCACCATAGGTGCCAGGGCAACTACTGAAGGAATCAATCTTAATTTCTCTGTCTCAGCCAGCGATGCCGACAGCTTAATACCGACCCTGACCACTTCAGTTCTGCCTGCAGGAGCCAACTTTACAGACAACGGTGACGGCTCGGGCACATTCGACTGGACGCCGACTTTTACCCAGGCCAACAGTTACTTTGTAATCTTCATTGCCTCAGACGGCGTCGCCTCTGACAGCGAAATCGTTTCT
>JADFLZ010000349.1 GCA_022564135.1 Candidatus Zixiibacteriota bacterium | reverse complement strand
GGAAAAAGATTATGAGTAAATCACAAAATCTCAGGCGCCCTCTCTACTTTGCGGTAGTTATTTTTAGCATGCTCCAACTAGCTGGCAATGCCAATGGACACGTGACCCTGTCAGATCCCAACGGTGGAGAAACCCTCGAAGTAGGTGCCATTTATACTATCCGATGGACTGTTGCAATTCCGCACGATATTCAAAACTGGGATTTATGGTACTCGACGACTGGTTCCGGAGGTCCCTGGATAGTAATTGCCATGGATTTACCTGGAGGCGATCACAATTATTGAAGTATTCATGCATATAATTGGACAGTCCCTGATAGCCAATCTAATCAAATACGAGTCCGTGTGATACAGGACAATAGTGGACGTGATTATGAGGATATTAGTAATGCCAATTTAACGATTGTGCGAATTGATTCAGATGGTGACGGCGTGGTGGATCAGATTGACAACTGCCCGAACAGCCCGAATCCGACTCAAACAGATACTGATGGCGATGGCATAGGTGACGCTTGCTGCTGTGTCGGCAGCAGGGGTGATCTAAATAGTGATGGAAACGACGCCAATATTCTCGACTTAACCAACATTATAGATCTTATATTTCGAGGCGGTAGTGCCCCCGGATGCCCTGATGAATCCGATTTAAATAGTGACGGAGCTTCTGGCAACATTCTCGATTTGACTTTTCTGGTTGACAGAATCTTTCGCGGCGGACCAGCACCCGGCCCGTGCTAAGTTGGCTAAACCAGATCACTTGATTTCTCAGACGTTCAAGCTTCTTTCTCTTCAATTATTTACGATTACCTCCGATAGAGTATTACCAATGAGAACTATGATCATCATCATATTGACTTCTGTCTTTGGCTGGGTTGGCTGGTGGGTAGGGTACCAAGTCGGAATCTTTACCGCCCTTGTATTAAGCATGGTGGGCACCGGCTTAGGTATCTATGCAGGCCGGAAAATTAACCAGATGTACAGTTGAATTCTATCACAAATGAAGCTAAGTAAACAGATAAATTGCATTAAGTGCTTTTTTGTATATATTGTATAAGTAAAACGTAATTTATTATTCGTGTATTCAAATGTTGCTTCAGCTTATAATAAACATTTTAGTAGTTGTGGCTGTTTCAAAGTTAGCCTTTTCAATTGAATTGACTTTCGGTCAGCGTGTCGACTATCAGGTTGGTCATTTGCCGTCATCCGTTTACCCGGTCGATTTGAATGGCGATGGATTCGTTGATTTAGTAGTAGCCCACGAATCTGCCAGCGGTATATGGATATTGCTAAATAATGGGAATGGGACTTTCGACGTTGCAGCTGACTATGCAGCAGGGGACGCTTCATTGTCAGTTATTGCGACCGAACTCAATGGAGACAGATTCGATGATTTGGTCGTGGTGAATGTGTTAACAGATAGTGTATATGTCCTTTATAATGATAGCAGTGGAGTTTTTCCCAGTGGGTCTCACTTTGCCGTCGGAGGCTTCCCTCATTCGGTTATTGCCCTAGATCTAAATGGTGATGGCTACAATGACCTGGCTACTGCTAACACCTCCACTAGTAATGTATCAGTTTTGTTGAATAGTCTCGAATATACTTTTGATAGCGCAGAAGAGTACGATGTACAGAGTGGAGCGTTGTCACTTGCTGCCGGAGATTTTGATGGTGACGGTGATAATGATATAGGCGTGGCAAATATAATCTCAGACAACGTTTCTGTTTTGCTCAACGACGGTAACGGAGTTTTTGAACTTGTTGGCAATTATAACGTCGGTGAGGGGCCGCATTCTGTCATCGCCGCTGACCTCGACAATGACGGATACTGTGACCTTGCCACGGCAAACGTCTTCACTAACGATATTTCAGTGCTGTTCAGTACTGGAGATGGTGCATTCGGAGAAGCAAAGAGTATTGAAGTTGGTTCCGGACCGTCTTCACTTTTTGCGGCCGATTTCAGCAATAACGGATTCCTGGATTTAGTTGTGTCTACCGGTTTTGCGGACAGCGTAGCAGTACTTTTAAATTTGGGCAAATGTAATTTTATTTTGGGTGGTCGCTTTGCAGTTGGTCATATACCAATTGCGGTTTCAGCCACGGACTTGGACAATAACGGCGCCATTGATATTGTCGTAGCTAATACGGGTTCAGATTACATAACTGTGATTATGAACGTGAGCATGCCAGAGCCTCACGGAAGACCGCAGACTTGGGTCGATTGTGAGCTTTTTGACGGAGTGATTACGCCGGCTGCATTTGACTCAGAATCCGATCCATTTGACGAATTATATTCATGCAGTACCGGCTTTAGAGACGGCACCCCGCATATATCTGAGACCAAGCCCGGAGACACTGACTACAATGGCGGTAGATGGCATAAAAATGAGCTGAAATCGGGCATATCCCCCGACAAATATGTCAATGCTTGTTCCGTTGAAGACCTTGACTTAAATGACTTCCAATCCACCAACGATTATTTTGAATGCCCGCTGCTTCCTAGACGTGGAAGAAACTAGCGAGATAAGTCACCCCTTTGGCATTGATTAAGACTCCAAACACTATCAACCTCTGCAGTGTGGCACCGACACCAATCATGTTGTTAATGGAAAAAAGTTCTATGATCGACTTGCCGGGGAGATTCGATTAACTAAACATTACGACTGCTTTTGACGATTGAACAGCAGCCAAATCAGGCCAATCACTACTATTACCGTATCCGGGTGGAGCAGGAAAAACAGCAGCATCCAGGGTGACAATTCGACCGATAGCAAAGCTAAACCAACTATCACTAATATGGGCCCAAAAAACGGGATGGGTGAGCTGTGATGTGCTTTGGGGTTGTCTCGATTTTTGTAGTTCTGCACCTGCCCTATATAACTGCAGACGATTATGAAAGAGCCAAATGCCAAAAGACCTAAGCCGAGCATTGCTAGCAAGAAGTCCATTGTAGAATTATCGGATTATTGAGGAAAGAAATGAATGAGACGGGAACTCGTTTGAAATAGCAGCCACCTGTTGTAGAACATTCTAAAACTGCCCCCAAAAGTCTCAACCTCTGTTCCGTCACGCTCTTCAGTAGGCAATATAGGAAATAAGAACGCTCACTTGGTCGTGCTTCAAATTTCCCCCATTGCTCTGACCATGAGAATAGTATCCGGCAATTTGAATATGGCGTGAGAGTCCGT
>JADFLZ010000348.1 GCA_022564135.1 Candidatus Zixiibacteriota bacterium | reverse complement strand
CAGGAGTCAAGGCCTATATTCATGGGTATATTATAAAGCCTTAAGGTTGAAGATACCTATATTATAGGCAGAATACTGAGTCTTCTCATGGGAACGCCAATCTCAAATCAACCGTATCTGGGAAATACGGGTCTAAAATGCTACGCTATTTGTAGCATTGCTACGACCTTTGTCGCGCCTTATAAGTGAGAGATAAGGCCCGGCAACCGAACATTCCTCTACAGGAACTCCGTACGGAGAACAAACAGTCCTTGAGACGGCCTAGCCGGGCCACCTCTCAGGGACTGTTTTTTTGTTCAGAGGAGCTCACATTTGAGATCACAGAGAAAAAGGTCAGGCATCAAGCAAGACGCGTCGCATATGAATTCAAACTCCATGACCGTCAAATGGACCAGTGATCCGTGTACGCAGGCCTGGAACGAACTGTAGGGCGCATCCTGAACGAAGCCGTGCCTCACGAGATCGAGGAAGGAAAATGATCAGCACGAAAGAATTCGTCTGCGGAGTGATTGGAGGCAAAAATTGATATTGAAGAACCTACTATTTCAGATGCAAAACTAATTCTACATGGAGTAGCAAAATATTTTGCTAAATTTCATGAGGTTGAATATACTGAAAAGGCAATTGATGCAGCAGTAGTTCTTTCAGCTAAACATATTCATGATAATCGTTTACCAGATAAACTCTTTTAAGCGCGTTATGGTTTTGCACAATTTTAACGTTTCCAATTATAGCGGCTGTTGTTGTCGGTATTTCTCCAAAATAGTCATCAGCTATCTTAGCGTCCGCAGGTATAAGAACATACCTGGCTCCGACCAGATTCAAGAAATGTCGATTCGTACGATTCTCAAATTTTGTACCGCCCAACAGGACACTGTACGTTTTGAGTTGATTACCATGATAGCCCGTCACTACATCAATGCCAAACTGCGGCAATATTGATTTGGGAACATCGCGGGTAAGATTCAACACCCGGAATTGACCCGGCTGAGCCAGTAAAAAAACTGTATAAGCCTTAGCGCCAAAGTATGTCAGGGGATCTAAGACATCTACAAAGCGGCTGTTAAACCGTACGCCGTCAATGACCGGCAGAACGATCAACAGCGACAAAATCGCGACAGCTGCTTTCCCCGAAAGAACTAACCAGCTAAGCAGTGCTGCCAGCGCAGTAAAAAGTGCGGCCATCCAGGCGCCGCTCTGAATAGCCGGCAGGTTCAACATGGCCAGGTCCAGTTTGGTGACTCCTTGTCGCACAACAGTAGTTGCTATATCACTATAAAAAAGTGAATTCCAAGCGGATAACATTTCGTTTCCGGCAATGTTAAACAATAATGCCAGCAGAAACATTAATGCCGGAAATCCAAACAGCAGATAATTCATCTTTTTTCTTCTGATCATATTTCCGGATTTCCTCCAGTCAATAATTGCCTGCACAGCCATCCCTCCCAGCAGCGCAATTGAAAAAGAGAAAAGGAACATGATCATGCTGGGAGCTCTCAGTGAATTAACTTTGGGAATCAGAAAATAAAATATCTTGAAAATTGGAGTAGTTGCTCCCAGGGCGTAAATTAGCGCAAACAATGCCAGCCCTCCAAAGAAGTACTTCTCTTTGCGCCTAACAAAGACCAGCGCGAACAGAGCCAGAAACAGAGGTACCACACCGACAGATTCGGAACTATCCTTGAAGTAATTTTTACCCCAGTAACTTGATTGTTCGGATTTTCGCGAAACGAATGGCAGCCTTGGAAACGAGGTGCCGCTGAACTCCGGAATAAACAGCGAAGCAACTTCTTCTTCGTGCATTGACCAGGAGGTTGACCAGCTTTCACTTTTGTTTTCAATAGCCCGTGGAGAATATTCGGTGGTATAAATATAACCCGGATAAAACTGAATAGCAGACAACAGCAGCGCAACAACTACCGCATAAGCCGCCAGCGAAGCAGGCTTTATGACTGACAGGATTTTTCCACTTTCGCGCCAGAGAACAATTAGCTTAAAGAGAGTATAAAAGCCGACCGCCCAGAGTGAGAAATAGGCCATCTGTGGATGCGGCGAGACAATGATTATTCCCAGAATCAATCCGAGAATAGAAAAATTTAAGAATTGTTTTTTTTCGAAGCCCCTGTCAAGAAAAAGCATGACCAGCGGGAAAAGTGCCGTTACATAAATTCTGCCTTCGTGGCCGGCCGCTACCATTGACACCAAATAAGCGGCGAACATATAGCTGGCTGCAGCAAACAAAGCGGCTGTTTTGCCCAGTTTGAACTGCCGCGCCGCCAGATACATAAAAATTCCGGCAAAAAAGATATGCAGAATCAAATTGAAGCCCAGATGAAAGTAGAGCGGAATAAAGAATTTCAAAACTGAAAAAGGATAAAAAATATCTCCATGGAAAGCATCAACATAGGGTATGCCCCCAAAGACATGCGGATCCCATTGCGGAATTTGACCATGTTGATTAAAATAATCGACCAGCATTGAGCGATGATAAATACCGGCTGTCAGCATATCGGAGCCATAGAGCATATTGTCCGAAAAGAGAAAATCACTGAACAGAATAACCAGCCCCAGAAGCATTAATGCAAATGCCGCTGGTACAAAATAAGGCGAACGCTCGATGTCAAACATCGCACCCCGGGATTTGACAGTAATCTTATTTGTATCTGTCATTATGAAAAGAACTTTCGCCTAAAACAATTGACATGAATTCTTAAGATAATTCATGCCGGGAATCGTGGCAACTAAACAAACCGGACTTGAGCATAGTTGCCCGGGCCGTCCTGTTCATAAAATAGAGCAGCAGACATATTCAGACAGTCAGACAATATAGACTAATCGGCTATCTTGTTCACCAGTTCTTCAAGGCGCAGCAAACGCTGTTTTAGCACTTTGTTTTCAGCTATCAATGCCTGTATTGCCGCCAGTGATATTCCGGAGGGGTCGATAGTGGAAATGTGCTTATCGTCCGCGCCAACTTCAAACAACTCGTAAAAATCCTGTGCCACCGGCCCGATGTGCTGAATGCCGGGACTCTCATCTTTGTAGTTCCAGCGTGAAATCGGCAGCGCCGATATTTTTTCCAGCAGTTCTTCGCGATCAATAGCAGTAAAGTTTTCTTTTTGATTTTTGTCGGAGGCGTTTGTCCAGGTTGTGCCGTTGCCACTTAAGTAGGCTCCCCCTCTTGAGGTTATG
>JADFLZ010000347.1 GCA_022564135.1 Candidatus Zixiibacteriota bacterium | reverse complement strand
TATCTGCAAGATGTCGGGCAAAGCGTTTGTTAACGGCGTCGAAGTCTGCGGCGCTGATTTTATGGCGATGGTAGTGGACAAATGACAGATATTCACTCATCCGCAGTAGTTTCTCAAAAAGCTGAATTGGGCAGCGACGTAACGGTCGGGCCGTACTCTATCATAGAAGCAGACGTTCAAATTGGTGACGGCTGCAAATTAGAGAGTTCTGTGGTTATTGCTTCCGGCGCTCGTTTGGGCAAGAATGTAAGAGTCTCACACGGGGTGGTAATTTCCACTGAGCCGCAGGATTTAAAATTCGGTGGTGAAAAAAGCTGGGTCAAGATAGGCGACAACTCAACCATTCGCGAGTTTGTAACTATCAATCGCGGCACCTCGGCGCACGGCACAACTACTCTGGGCAAAAATTGCCTGGTGATGTCTTATGCCCATGTGGCGCATGATTGTATTTTAGGTGATGATGTAATTCTGGCCAACTCAGTCAATTTAGCCGGCCATGTGGAAATAGGGGACTGCGCTATTCTTGGCGGGGTGCTGCCGGTTCATCAGTTTGTAAAAATCGGGGCGCATTCGATGATTGGCGGCGGTTTCAGAGTGCAGCAGGATGTCTGTCCGTTTGCGCTGGTGGGTGGTTATCCGCTCAAAGTTGTGGGGACGAATTCAATCGGACTGAAGAGACGCGGTTTTGACAGGGAAGTAGTGAAAAATATTGAGAAGACATTTAAGATTCTTTTCTTCAGTCATCTGAACACGACTCAGGCCGCAGAAAAAATAAAAAGCGAGTTAGAGAGCACGCCTGAAATTGAAGAAATACTCGGTTTTATCAATCTTTCGAACCGCGGAATCGTAAAATAGCGCGGGATTTTTGATACTCTGATGAAAAAGATAAAAACAGCAGTTGTCGGCGTCGGCGCCCTGGGGCGGCATCATCTGCGCTGGTACGCTAAGATAGCCGAGAGCGAACTGGTCGGACTGTACGATATTGATTCCGAAAGAGCTAAACAATACTCCGAAGAATATAACGTTACAGCGTTTGAATCCCTTGACGATTTGTGCAAGTCAGCTGAAGCTGTTTCGATTGTCACTCCTACTACAACCCATTGCGAAGTAGCCTCGGCTCTGATAAAAAAAGGAATTCACTGCCTCATAGAAAAGCCAATAGCAGCAAATAACGAAGAAGCGGCAGAGATTCAGAAATTAGCCGACTCTCACCAGGTGAAAGTAACTATCGGACATATTGAACGTTTTAATCCGGCAGTGGTGGCGCTCGAAAGTATAGATATTCAGCCTTCGTTTATAGAAGCGCATCGCCTGGCAGCTTTTGACCCGCGCGGAACCGATGTGGCAGTAGTGCTTGATCTGATGATTCACGATGTCGATCTGGTGCTTAAATTTATCAAGTCTGAACTGACGGATATTCAGGCTTCGGCCGTGGCAGTAATCAGCGAACAGGCAGATATCGCCAACGCCAGATTGACTTTTAAAAACGGGGCGGTGGCAAACTTGACAGCATCACGGATTTCGCTCAGCACCATGCGGAAACTTCGCATTTTCCAGAAGTCCGGTTACTGCTCACTTGATTTAGCCAAAAAGCAGGCGGATTTTTACAGCTTAGCCGATGGTAACAGCGACAGCAGTGGCGCCAGAATTCCGCTGGGCAAATCAGGTAAGGATATTATTTATCTCAAAAAACCTGATACGGGTAAAGATATGCTCGAAAGTGAACTGAGTTCGTTCTTGAAGGCTATTATCAATGACAGTTCGGTAGCGGTGACAGTCAGCGAAGGCGCCCGATCGCTTGAGGTGGCGCTTGAGATTAAGCGCATAGGCCACGAGTCTATTCAAAGAATGCTCGAAAATTAAGAGCATCAAAAATGAAGAAGCAGTCTATATTTATTTCTGCCGGCGACCTGTCAGGTGACAACGCCGGGGCGCTGCTTTTATCCGAACTCAAAATAATTAATCCCGAACTAAACTTTTACGGTCTTGGCGGCAGCAGAATGAATCAGCTGGGACAAAAGCAGCTGGAGGATATAGAAAATCTGGCGGTCATGGGTTTTTGGGAGGTTGCCAAAAAGTATCGGTTTTTTATCAGGCTATTGGGTGACTGTTTTGAAAAGATAAAACAGAAACGTCCGGCGGTAGTCGTACTGATAGATTATCCCGGTTTTAATTTGCGTCTTGCCAAAAAGATAAAGCCGCTCGGTATTCCGGTTATCTATTATATTTCACCGCAGCTCTGGGCCTGGGGAGAAAAAAGAGTGGAAATTATCAGAAACAATATCGAACGCCTGCTGGTAATTCTCCCTTTCGAAAAAGAATTTTACAAAAAACATAACATAGAATCAGACTTTGTCGGACATTATCTGTTGGAAGATATAGATGAAAAAATGATAAGCTCCCAGGTTCCCTCTGGCGGTCATATCGCGGTTTTTCCGGGTTCGCGCGAAGTTGAAATCGAAAGACTTTTGCAACCGATGATAGCGGCGGTCAGCCGGTTTAATCAAATGTACGGCACTAAAGCGGTTGTGGCCGGCATGAACGGAGCCTTTGACTACGAGTCTGTCTTAAACCTGTATCCCGATAGTAATATTGAAATTGCATATGATGATTCAAGAAACGTCATTTTCAATAGCAGTCTGGTGCTGACTAAATCGGGAACTACCACCCTGGAGGCGGCGATAATAGGACGTCCGATGGTAGTAGCCTATAAGACCGGACTTGTGACTTATTTGATTGCTAAAAATCTGGTAAAGCTTAAAGATATTGCCCTGGTTAATCTGATCATGAATGAAACAGTGGTGCCGGAGCTGATTCAAGGGCAGGCGACTGAAGAGCGGATGTTTCTTGAACTTGAAAAACTTTACAATAATAAAAATCACTTTGATCTTATCAAAAGTAAGTTAGATAGTCTGCCGTCGGTTCTTGGCAGACGGGGCGCTTCAGAGCGCGCTGCAAACATTATCGGAGAATACCTGCAGTAATAGTAAATGAAATTTATTTATCGCCTAATTACAGCGCTTGTTTATATATTTTGCAGAATGTACGGACATGCTCGTGCCAAAGCCGGCAGTGAACTCTGGCGCGGACGGCTGGGCCTGATTGAAATTAAAAACACGGTTGATATATGGATTCATGCTTCGTCGGTCGGTGAAACAAAAGTCGCCACATATTTAACAGACTATCTTTTAAGCCATAAACCTG
>JADFLZ010000346.1 GCA_022564135.1 Candidatus Zixiibacteriota bacterium | reverse complement strand
CTGGTTATTAGCAGCTGAGCTGTCCGCTCTGTCTGTCATATTGTCCATACTTTCGCTAGTTTTGTATTGCTCAAGATCCGGGAAACTTTCTACCATGGCCTTCAGAAAAGCAACTGCCTCGGTCGAATCTACTTTAGCATCTATACCGTGGTCCTGAACAAATTTCACAAAAGGCATAAGCTCTACCTGAGTATATCTGGCGGTATCCACTTTTGCCAAAAATTCATCAGCTATTCGGTTTACTTCGACTGTATCTATACCCGGCAGATCAGCCTCGGTAATTAATCTCTTTTCGCTTATTACAGCTTTGCTATAGGCCCATGACGTAAATGCATCTGGTTTGGTAATTAGCAAAATTATCAAGGCGACTACTAAAACAAAAATTACACCGCCGACTATTAGGGCGATGGTACAGCCTTTTGATAATCCTTTTTCTTGAATTTGTTCAGTCATATTTCATGTCAGTTAAATAGCTAATGGAATGGTTTATTATATAGCCTTATCACACAACCAGTCAACGGTTTTCTACGAAAAATTTAGAAGGCTTGCCATCTTTGATAATAAAAAAAGCCCGCTTTGTCGGCGGGCTTTTGATTTGAACTCGGCTTAGTCGTTATCTTATTTGGCTTTGGCTGCTTTCTTAGCTTTAGCTGGTTTGCTCTTTGAGGCAGCATCGGCCTTTTTACTTTTTTTGCCTTTTTCATCTTTTTTGTCTTTAGGCTCAGGAGCATCAATTAAGAGCTCAACAATAGACATCGGTGCGCCATCGCCTCGTCGCACGCCAAGTTTTAAAATCCGGGTGAAGCCGCTGGTGCGTCCCTCGAACTGAGGCACTATTTCATTAAAAAGTTTCTTAAAAATTTGCTTGTCTTTTATCTTTTTGGCCACCTGACGCATGGCAGACAGATCATTTTTCTTAGCTGTCGAAATGATTCTGTCAATGACCGGCTTTAAGGCCTTAGCTTTGGCATCAGTAGTGCGAATGATGCGATGCGTAAGCAGTGACATGGCCATATTTGACAGCATTGCTTCGCGGTGTGGTTTGGTGCGGCCTAATTTGGCCGTTTTATCTCTATGTCCCATAGTAGCTTATTATCTCTATCCGTTACCGTTTTTTTCTGATTCAAGATATTGACCAATATCCATTCCGAAATGGAGTCCCATTTCTTCTAAGATAGAGCTTATCTCGTTAAGTGATTTTCTGCCGAAGTTTCTGAACTTAAGCATTTCTGACTCTGATTTCGTAACCAGCTCTTGAATAGTCTGGATATTGGCTGCTCTCAGGCAGTTTGAAGATCTTACAGACAGCTCAAGTTCGTCTACCCGTGTGTTGAGCAGATTTCTGACGCGCTGGGTAGCTTCATCTTCTTCAGGCACTTCCTCTACTGTAACTTCTTCATCGACCTGAATAAACAGATGCAGGTGGTTCTTGATAATTTTGGCAGCCCCGCTGAGAGCATCTTCAGGCGATATAGAACCATCGGTTGTGATTTCCAGAACCAGCTTGTCAAAATCAGTCTTTTGTCCGACACGCGTATCCTGAGTAGAGAAAGCAACTTTGGTAACCGGAGAATAGAGCGCGTCAATAAATACCGTGCCGGTGGGGGCATCGGGGTATTTATTAGATTCAGCAACCGCATAGCCACGGCCGCTGGCGACATCTATTTCCATTTCAAAGTCTATATCTTCCGTCAGCTCGCACACAAGATGATCCGGGTTAAGAATTTCTACGTTTGCATCTGCTTCAAACATCCCGGCAGTTATTTTCCCTTTGCTGCTTTTTTTGAGCCTGAGTGTTTTGACTTCGTCAGAGTGGGATCTGGTAATAATGCCTTTTACGTTTAAGACTATCTGGGTGGAATCTTCAAAGACACCTTCTAAAGCAGAGAACTCATGCAGGGTTCCGGCTATTCTCATAGCTATCGGGGCCGAGCCCTGAATAGATGAGAGAAGAACTCTGCGCAAACTGCTTCCCAGGGTAGTACCAAAGCCTCTTTCAAGCGGTTCGATAATGAAGCGTGAATAGTTTTCGCCCGCAGACGACTGGTCGTTGACAACCTCTTTCGGAATTGACAGCGGCTTTAATTTCATTTTTACAAAGCCTCCTGAAACTGGTATTGTCTCATTAATAATCTTAATACCCTCGTTTTCTATATTTAATCACACCCGGCGCCGCTTTGGAGGACGACAGCCGTTATGTGGAATTGGGGTCACATCTCTGATCATGGTTACTTCTAATCCGGCAGCAGAAAGCGAGCGAATGGCCGCCTCGCGTCCGGAGCCAGGTCCTTTGACCCATACTTCAACTTTGCGCAGTCCCATATCCATTGCTTCCTTGGCCGCAGTGGCAGCAGCCTGCTGGGCTGCAAAGGGAGTGGATTTTTTCGAACCCTTAAATCCGGCACGACCGGCACTGGCCCACGACAGGACCTGACCTTTGTTGTCAGTAATACTAATAATAGTGTTATTGAAAGTAGCTTTAATATGAGCCACTCCGTTGGGGTCGCTGACACGTGCTTTCTTTTTAGATCTTGATTTTTTCTTTGGATCCGCCAAATCTCTACTCCATTAAATTTTAATTTTAACCCTTGAGGGGCTTCTTTTTCATGCCGCCAATAGGACGACTCGGTCCCTTACGGGTACGAGCGTTGGTTTTTGTACGCTGCCCCCGACACGGCAGACCTCTGCGGTGCCGCAGTCCGCGATACGAACCGATATCAATCAGTCTCTTTATGTTCATGGTGGTTTGACTGCGAAGAACACCCTCGACATCGTAATCATTTTCGATTACAGAGCGAAGTTTGGCAACATCTTCATCGGTCAGTTTATTTACCCGTACGTCCGGGCTGATTTTTGTCTTATCTATAATTTCCTGAGCCCGAAAAGGGCCAATACCAAATATATAAGTAAGCGCAATTACTACACGCTTGGCATTCGGTAAATCTACACCTGATATTCTTGCCACTATTTATCTCCCAAAAACTGCTTCATCTTAACCTTGACGCTGCTTATGGCTTGGATTTTTTGAACAGATAACTCTCAAAATTCCATGCCTTTTTATAATCTTGCAGTGGTCACAACGTTTTTTTAATGCTGAACGTACTTTCATAACAATCTATCTCCAAAACCTATTTGTACCTGTAGGTGATTCTACCGCGGGATAAGTCGTAGGGAGAGAGCTCCATAGTTACTTTATCTCCCGGCAATATCTTAATAAAATGCATACG
>JADFLZ010000345.1 GCA_022564135.1 Candidatus Zixiibacteriota bacterium | reverse complement strand
CTGCCGCTGTCAGCACAGCCGGGCTGCAGTTTACAAATGTCGACGGGCTGGGTACAACTGATATTACAGAAGTAATAAAAGATGCCAGCGGCGTCATATGGATTACAGGCTTCGGCCGCCTGATTCGTTATGAAAACGGCCTATTCGAGCCGCGTTTGTTTATTGACCAGGATAACAATCTGCTGCGCCTGCATTGTTTAGCCGATGATGGCAATTTTATCTGGGTCGGCAGTGAAATCGGTCTGGTGCTTTATTCAAAAACGATCGATGGCGGTCAAATTCAGGATAGCTATACTTTATTTGGTAATCTCAATCCATCGCCCGATGTATTTGATATTTTCATAGACGGCGACACTATCTGGCTGGCGACATCGTCAGGTCTGGCCATGGCCGACAAGAGCAATCCGCTGCAGCTTAAAGCGCCGTCGTTCTGGACGACTTATGACCTGGGAACGTTTCCGGAACTTGCCAACGACACTATTACCAGAGTAGAAAAATTCGAAGGCTCTATATATATCGGGACAAAGAGAGGCATGTACCGCCTTGACAGAAGTGTGACCGATACGTTCTTAATTATACCTTTTGGTCAGACATCACCATTTACAGACTTAAAAGTAGAAAACGATTCGCTCTTTTTCTACAGTTCAGCTGCTTTCGGGGTGGTCAAAGACTCCGTGGCAGCTACGCTGCCTACCACAGGTCTGCCAGCACCCCCTGCTACCGGCACCAGCACCGGCTCATTCCGCTGGCTGGACATTGATGATGTCGACATCTATCAAAACTCCGGGGGAACTTACCAGATTTACCCGTTTACAGGAACGCCGGGCAATGATGTTACAGATCTGACAGTCAATGCTCAGGGCGTCATAACTGCCGGCTTCAATTTTAACGAAGCGGGCAGATATGCAGGCGGTCAATGGTCCGCTATTGACATGAACAGGCAGAGCACGGTCATCACTCTTGACCCCTCCGGAAACGCCTGGATAGGGACTTTTGGCGAAGGCCTCTGGTTAAGCGGCGACAATCTTATGGTTAACTACGATGAAAATAATACAACCATGATTGGCAACAACGACGGCCCGGCGGGGCCGGCTTTTATTGTGATTGCAGATATGGTTATTGAGGGGAATTTTCTTTATGCCGCCTGTTTTCGCGCTCTGACTATTTATCCGGTGGCGTTTGTTAATCTGAACAATATTAATGACCAGTCAAGCTGGGATTCACTGGGTTTGACCGACGGCATCAGCAATGAGTTTGTAACTTCTATTGACGCCAGGGGACAAATTGTTGTAATCGGTACAGAGGATATTGGCCTGTACTCATGCAATCTGAATGTCAGCCCCACAGACACGTCGCGCGACGTCTGTCGGTTGATGACCGAAAGCAATTCGTTCCTGATTTCCGATGTGGTGCGCGATGTTGTCTTTTCTCCCGACGGAGAACTCTGGGTGGCCACAAATTTTGGAATTTCCCGATACGATTTTGAAATAGATCAATTCATACTCAGAAGAGATCGATTCATAGATGTGACCCTGCCGCCTGGTATAGGACCTGATATTAAAGTTATGGAATTCGACAGTCGTGGTAACCTCTGGGCAGGCGCAGCCAACGGACTGGTTAGATTTGACGCGGCCGGTGGAGAAACAGAAACTTTTAATAGTTTAAATAGCGGCCTGGTCTCAGATAATGTCAGTAAAATTCACTATGATGAATTTACCGGGCAAGTTTATATCGCTACCGATGCCGGCATAAGCGTCATAAGTTCGACAATCGGCACGCCGACTCTTGAGTTAAAATCGGTAATGCCTTTTCCTAATCCTTTCGTCATTGATTCACCGGATGACCTGCTTGGGTTTAACTATGCCGGCAGCGGGGTAGTCAATTTATATTCAGCCGCCGGTGAATTGGTACGGGAGCTGAAAATAGGACAGAAATGGGACGGCCGAAACGACCGCCGCGTGATTGTTGTCTCTGGCGTCTATTTGTTCGTGATAGCGGATGATGATGGTAATATGGGACGGGGAAAAATTCTTTTAATAAGACGCTAATGAAAATTAAACGTCGTACACTTGCCGATGCCCCGATAGAGCTAATAGATAGGCTGGCTGGGAATTACTTTTTCAGCTCAACTTCATTTGCCAGGATCTGGCAAACATTTGGGGGGAATCCGGTTTATTGGCTGGCCGAAGAAAGTGGCGAAGTTGTGGCTGTTTTGCCCGGTGTTGAGTTTGGCAGGGGAAGACTTCGACGTTTTCAAGCTATGCCCAACGGATGCTATGGCAGGATTCTGTATAATACTACAAAGTTAGCTGATCATTCAGAGATTTCTGAGTCGATTGTTAATCGAATCCTGGATGAAAAATATATCAAAGTGTTTCTGATGGACTTTCACAAGACAATCAAGTGTTCAGGAAAGTTCAATATCGAAAGATATACAATCTACCTTGTTGATATTTCTTCACCTGACTGGGAACCGCCTGACAGCAAATTGCGACAACAGATTCGCAAAGGGGAAAGAACTAAGTTGACGCTGGAGACCTTCAACCCTTCATTACACCTGAGCAATTTTATGCATCTGGTAAGTCTGCATGAGCGACGGCGGCAAACAAAAGTGACCTATAGCCAGGAATTCTTCGAGGCCCTCGCCGATGTGGCAGCACAGGACAGCCGTGTTAAATGGGTCTGGTGCGAACATGAAGGCCGGCCGGTCGCATCACATATCTTTTTCATCGAGGGGGATAGCCTGATGCACTGGCAGATGTATTATGATGAAGCACTTTCCAACTTGCAGGCTACAAAATTCATCCCCTATTCAATTTCAAAACAGTCTGTTAGAAATGGAATTAAATACTTGAATCTCGGATTATCAGCGGCAGGCGCCGGCGGAGCCGAATTCTATAAAAGCAAATGGGGTGGCAGGCCGTACGATTACAATTGCTATGTTCATAAAAACCTTCTGGGTCGACTGCTGTGAACGCTAAAAAGCTGCGGATTTTGCTTTTGGGCGACAGCAGGTCATTTCATATTGAACGTTATGTACCTGAGTTGCGTCGCCAGAATTGTGAAATTCTGCTGGCGTCCATAGAAGAAGGTGCCATAGAGCATTATCAATTTAAACGACTTGGTCCTATTAGGCAATTTCATTACAGTCTGGCAGTGCCGGCCCTGAAAAGGCTCATTTCAACATACCTGCCGGAAATAATCGATGTTCAGGACGCAAATTACGGTTATATGG
>JADFLZ010000344.1 GCA_022564135.1 Candidatus Zixiibacteriota bacterium | reverse complement strand
ACAAGACTGACTGAAAAGAAAGAGGACAAAAACAGTTGTCATCAAGTACTTCATTCTAAGACCTTGATTTCAAGTATAAGAGACAAATGGAACATTCTAATCTTATGCTCCTCCCATTTAGTCTTCCCCCTACGTCGTGCCGACCGGCTCTTTGGCTTTTTTGGTGTCGCCGGATGACCGGCCGATAATCTCATCGACTTCTTTGCTGTCGATAATCTCGCGCTCAAGCAGCGCTGCGGCCAGAGCGTGAAGCTTGTCTATATTTTTGGATATAATATCAGCAGCAACTTTTTCTGCATTTTCGATAAACTTCTTAATTTCTTTGTCGATTATTTCAGAAGTGGCTTCGGAAAACTCTTTGGGGCGCTGTATTTCCCGTCCCAAAAATATATGTTCTTCAGTCTTGCCAAAAGTCACCGGGCCAAGCACGTCCGACATACCCCAGTTGCAGACCATTTTGCGGGCAAGTTTGGTAGCGCGCTCTAAATCGTTACCGGCGCCGGTGGCCAGTTGGTTAAAGACCTGAAGTTCGGCTACACGGCCACCCATAAAGACAGCTAAACTTGCTTCCAGATAATCTCTGGAATAAGTATGTCGTTCATCGACCGGCAGTGATTGTGTCACACCCAGCGACATTCCCCTGGGTATAATCGTCACTTTGTGAATCGGGTCGGCTTTGGGCAAAAACTTGGCGACCAGGGTATGACCGGCTTCGTGATAGGCAATGAATTTTTTCTCTTCGTCTGTTATGACCAGCGACTTGCGGGCTACGCCCATCAAAACTTTATCTTTGGCTTCTTCGAATTCATCCATTGAGACTGAATCTTTGTTGCGTCGGGCTGCCAGTAGCGCCGCCTCGTTGACCATATTGGCCAGATCCGCACCGGTCAAACCGGGTGTGCCACGAGCCAGAACTTTTAAGTCTATATCATCTGACAGTTTAACTTTGCGGACATGCACCTTGAGGATACCCTCTCGGCCTTTGACATCAGGGATAGGCACAACTATCTGACGGTCAAACCGGCCGGGTCTGAGCAGCGCCGGGTCCAGTACGTCGGGACGGTTGGTGGCAGCGATAAGTATGACGCCTTCGTTGGATTCAAAGCCGTCCATTTCAACAAGCAGCTGATTTAAGGTCTGCTCACGTTCATCGTGACCGCCCCCAAGTCCGGCGCCGCGGTGACGACCGACAGCATCGATTTCATCTATGAAAATTATGCAGGGAGCGTTTTTCTTGCCCTGTTCAAAGAGGTCACGCACCCGGCTGGCGCCAACACCTACAAACATTTCGACAAAATCCGAACCGGACATCGAGAAAAAAGGAACGTCGGCTTCGCCGGCCACAGCGCGAGCTAATAAAGTTTTACCCGTTCCCGGAGGGCCCAAGAGCAGAGCGCCTTTGGGGATTTTGCCCCCAAGCCTTTGGAATTTTTCCGGTTCCTGAAGGAATTCAATAATTTCCTGCAGTTCTTCTTTGGCTTCATCAGCTCCCGCTACATCGCCAAATGTTACTTTTGGTTGTTCATCGGTGTGGAGTTTGGCTTTACTTTTCCCGAAAGAGAAAATTCCCTTGGGGCCGCCACCACCCTGCATCTGTCGCATGAAAAACAGCCAGACTACTAGCAGCAGAATGAATGGGCCGAGAGTATAAAATATCTGGAAAATATTGAAGTATTTGATCCTGCATTAGAAAAATGGAAGGAATTTAAGAAGAAAAAGCACTAATACATAAATATTATAATCTATTAAATTCAATAGTTAGCATTATTGATAATGCTAGGAGAATGTTGATTCCTCCCAAAACATAAGAAGCTTTATAATATTTTTTTCTTTCATTCACTATATGTTTCAGTCCAAATGTAAAATAATTCCCAGATAGAATGTTAGGTAGTTTGGAATAAATTAGCAGTGAAATACATACTAATAATAAAAGAAATAAAAGAATAATAAAAAAAACTGGTGATTGCGGTATTGTATGCATAACAAAGATCATCCATAATCCAAGTAGCAAAGGTAATCCAGTAAAGAGAAAAGCTACTACACTTGTTGCCTTGCCTTCTTTTTCCCAGTTAATCATATAATTAACTCTATAAAATTTAATTCTTAATTATCTATTGTATTATAACTTAAACTTAAATTATACAATACTAAACTAAATTGATCACTCAATTACCACTCGATCTAAAAGCAGTTGAAAAGATTGTAACGCTATCCCTAAAAGAAGATATAGGTAAGGGTGATATTACGACCAATTTGATTGTAAATGATAAGCTTAAATGCTTAGCAATTATTAAATCAAAAGATACGGGAGTTCTTGCAGGCAATCCTATCGCTGAGTTAGTGTTCAAAAGACTGGATTCTAGAATAAAATATATCCAAAGAAAGAAGGATGGCGATACAATAAACCCAAACGATATAATTGCCGAAGTCAGAGGTTCTGTTAGAACTGTTTTAACTGGAGAGAGGCTTTCATTAAATTTTTTACAGAGGCTTTCGGGGATTGCAACTCTTTCCCAAAAGTTTGTTAATAAAACAAAGGGTTTTGATGTTAAAATTATAGATACGAGAAAGACTACACCTGGTTTAAGAATACTGGAAAAATATGCGGTGACAGTAAGTGGCTGTTACAATCACAGGTTTGGACTTTTTGATGGGATACTTATTAAGGATAATCATATACAAATAGCCGGAAACATCGAAAAAGCGGTACTGAAAGTAAGAGCAAAACATAAGAATAAAGAAATAGAGGTTGAGACAAGTAATATTAATCAGGTACGAGAAGCTTTAAAGTCTGGAGCAGACATTATCATGTTAGATAATATGACACCAGATAAAATAAAAAAAGCTGTTAAAATGATAGACAGTAAAGCAATGACAGAAGCCTCAGGGGGAATTGATTTAGATAATATCGGTGAATATGCCAAAACCGGAGTTGATTATATTTCTGTGGGCGCTCTTACTCATTCGGCAAAATCGCTCGATATTGGGTTGTATGTTTTATAGTAGTTGTTATATTAAAGTTAACAGGTAGCCAGATGGAAGAAAAAGCTGAAATTATTGCAGAAATTAACAGACTCAGAAAAGAAAAAAATGCTGTAATTCTTGCGCACAACTATCAAATTCCCGATGTGCAGGATATAGCTGATTTTGTGGGCGATTCTCTAGGTTTATCGCAGGAAGCGGAGAAAACAGGCGCTGATATAATTGTGTTTTGCGGTGTGCATTTTATGGCAGAAAC
>JADFLZ010000343.1 GCA_022564135.1 Candidatus Zixiibacteriota bacterium | reverse complement strand
GCCGGTTCAAGACACCACTATTTTGGTAATGACGACTGGAGCAGATTCGCTCCCGGACTTAAGACCATTGAAGAAGCTCTGGAGATCAGGCGGCGTATTTTAACAGCCTTTGAAAAAGCAGAACTTTCCGAAGATGATTCTACCCGAAGAAAACTTCTGACATTCGTCATAGTCGGCGGTGGACCGACCGGGGTTGAACTGGCCGGTACCGTTGGCGAAATCACGCGCTACACTATCAGCCGCGAGTACCGTTCTTTTGACCCTAAGACAGCCAGAATCATTCTGGTAGAGGGACAGACCAGAATTTTGCCCGCCTTTCATCAAAAACTTTCTGCAAAAGCTGCTAAATCTCTGGAGGAACTGGGAGTTGAAGTTCTAACAAGTACTATGGTTACCTCAATCGACGGCAATTCAATTACTATTGTTGTGAATAGCAGAGAAAACAAAATCGAAACAGACACTGTCCTGTGGGCGGCAGGCGTCAAGGCTTCAGCGCTGGGCAGAATAATTGCAAAGAATAACTTGAGCTGTCTCGATAGCAGCGACAGAGTAATTGTAGACAGCAGCATGTCTCTGCCGGGTCATGCTAATGTTTTTGTAATTGGCGACCTGGCCAACTACTCTCATCAGACAGGCCAGCCTCTGCCCGGTCTGGCTCCAGTGGCGCTGCAACAGGGGAAATATGTGGCGAAGCTAATAAAAGCAAGACTGAAAAACAAAACTATTAAGCCGTTTAAATATGTTGATAAAGGAAATTTGGCCACCATTGGCCGCTCCCGAGCAGTTGGTCAAATAGGCATTTTAAAAGTCAGCGGACTCTTCGCCTGGCTGGTCTGGTTGTTTGTTCATCTTATGTACTTAGTTGGCTTTGAAAACAGACTTCTGGTTTTTATTCAATGGGCCTGGAACTATTTCACCTGGAACCGCAGCGCCCGAATTATTACCAATGTAACTACCACTGCTGACGACCAACCGAAACTTTAGACGGCAACTTTCAGCTAAACAAAAGCCCATAAAGCTTGACTATCAGTATCAGCGATATCAGGGTTGTCGTCGTCCACCGCATATATTTGAAGACAGGTTTATCATTAAAAACCGGGATAGTTTTTTCATTAGCCAAATGTCTTAGAACTCGGCCATAAACGAACATAGAAAAAACTATCATGACTGTGCTGATATAAGTCATTAAGTTAACGCCAAATTCAAAGCGCATTACTGAGCAGGCTAAGAGTATTGATATGGCAGCAAAGGCGTATTTGCCGGTGAGATTTGAGGGGACTACGATTTCTTTCCCTTTTAGTAAAAAAGCGGCAAAGGCAATTATCAGCAGGTCACGTCCCAAAATCAGGACAGCCAGCCAGAGTGAAAAATCGCGATAGATAACCAGAAGAATGACCAGCGCCCCTGCAAAAACTTTGTCAGCAAAAGGGTCAAGAAGCATTCCCAGCCGGCTTTCTTCGTGGCGCACTCTGGCAATGAAGCCGTCGAGCCCATCAGAAAGAGCTGCCAGGAGCACGATGGCAAATGCTATAAACGCCGGTTCCAGTCCCGGCTTGGACAGAAAATACCATAATAGAGGAATAACCATAATGCGAAAGAGACTCATCAGGTTGGACGGTTTGAGAAGTTCCCTTAGCTGCACGATGTTGCTCCGGCTGTCTTGATAATGCCCATATCTGAATTTAAGCGCTGTCTGTCTTATTCTCAACAATGATATAATGATATAATGATATTTCTGCCCGGTTATTTTGAGACGATTCGAGAGATGCCTTTCTTTACTCTGTAACATCTTGCCCGAAGTGAAACTTAATCATATATTCGGCGTAGAGATTCTCTAAAAACTTATATTTGGGAGAAACCATGAATTTTTCAATACAGCGTTATGGTCTTTTTTTGGGGGCAATTTTCGCGGTTTTGGCTATAAACCTTTCAGCGATTTTTGCGGCCGATACAATCCGGCTCAAAAAAGAAGTCGTCCCCACTTTTCAAACTATTGATTTGAAAATTGATGCCAGAGAGGCCGAATATTCGGGCACAGTTTCAATTGATCTCGAAGTCTTAAATCCAACCAGCGAATTTATTTTTCATGCTGAAGATATAGAGCTTAACAAAGTACTGCTCACAAGTGCTGAAAAAGAACTGGACTACACTCTAACTACCGGCGAAAAGGGCCGAGTCACTCTTACTACCAGCCAGATAATGCAGAAAGGCAGCTACAAACTTGAGATAGATTTCACCACTTCTTTTAACACTCAGGCCGTCGGCCTTTATAGAACCGAAGTGGATGGCGAAAGTTATCTTTTCACTCAGTTTGAAGAGAGCGATGCCCGCAAAGCTTTCCCCTGTTTTGACGAGCCAGCTTTTAAGTTCCCTTATCAGATGACCTTGTCTGTCCCGGAGGAACATATAGCCATAGCAAATACACCGGTAGCAAAAGAGACAATTGCAGACGGCTGGAAGACTTATGAATTTGAAAAAACCAAACCGCTGCCGTCGTACTTGCTGGCCATCGCCACCGGTCCGCTGGAGACAATTGAAGTTCCCGATATGCCGATTCCAACCCGCATAGTAACAGTTAAAGGCAAAACTCACCTGGCTTCTCAGGCGATAAAATCTACACCGCTTATATTAAAAGAACTGGTGGCATTTTTTGGCAGACCCTACCCCTACAAGAAACTTGATCTGATAGCCGTGCCGGAGTTCTGGCCGGGGGCCATGGAAAATGCCGGAGCAGTTACATTCCGCGAAAGTCTCCTGCTCTTTGACAAAACTCCTACTATCAGCCAGTTAAGATCTCAGGCAAGTGTTACCGCCCATGAGCTGGCCCATATGTGGTTTGGCGATCTGGTGACGATGGAATGGTGGGATGATTTATGGTTAAACGAATCATTTGCCACCTGGATGGGCGGCAAAATTTCGCACAAAATTTACCCCGGTTATGGTCTGGGAATCAGATCTGTCAAGTCGGGACTGGGTGTAATGACCAGTGATTCCCGGCCTACTGCAATTGCTATCCGTCCTCCCGGATCTGAAACAGCCGATCTCTTGAGAAATATCGGGACAATCTACTCCAAAGGTCAGGCGGTGCTGTCGATGATAGAAAACTGGGTAGGTGAAGAAAAATTCCGCCAGGGCGTCGTAAATTATATAAATGACAATGCCTGGGGAAACGCTACCGGGTCTGATTTATGGAATTCTCTGAGCGCGGCTTCGGGACAGGATGTAGCCGGAGTTATGAGT
>JADFLZ010000342.1 GCA_022564135.1 Candidatus Zixiibacteriota bacterium | reverse complement strand
TTTCATCTTCAATCGCTTTTCTGAGCTGTTTCATTTTATAAATCTCAGCCGCATAGCCAGAGGCCAGAGCCGCCGAATTTTTTAGTCCCGACTGTGCCAGCATCTTGACGGCGCCGGCAGTGTCGTAATACGAGATAGGCGCAATCGTTTTATTTTTCTTAAAAAAATTGCGGCACTGGTCCAAGGCCATCGGGTGCGAATAAACTTTGCTGATGTGCTTAAAAGAAACTCCCGGGGGTGCAATAAGACAATGCGAAACGCGCAGCTGGATTTCATCTATTACTTGCAGCTTATGCTCCAGCAGCAAATCATAGTTCTTGTGTATCGACCCGACCAGAGAGTTTTCTATCGGCACAATTCCAAAATCCGCTTTTTTATTTTCTACGATCTGAAAAAGAGTTTCAAAACTATCGCAGGGGACAGGTATGATTTTTTTACCCAGAAGCTGCCGCGCCGCTACTTCGGAGTAGGCTCCGCGCTCTCCCTGAAATGCTACTTTTTTACCAGCCATAATTCACCTTATCGGAAGTTAGCTAAAGGCCTTAACTGTCATGCTGACAGAGTTCAAAACGCCCCGGTGGCCAGCATTACCAGAGTACAGGCGATGACAACTTCTATGCCGGCGCTTTCTAAAACTTCTGCCAGTTCTTCATTCTCTGCGCCCGGATTAAAAATTACCCGTCTGGGGTTTAGTTTCAGGATGTCATCTTTCAGGCCGCTTGATATTTTCGAATTTACGTAAAAGGTCAATGTATCAACTGGCTGGTCGATTTTGCCTAAAGACTTAAAACCGGGGACGCCATCGACAGTATGTCCGGCCGGGTGAATAGGTATTGGTTGATGGCCATGCTCCCTGAGCATTCGCATAGCCTTAAATGAATAGCGGTCTTCTTTAGGTGAGGCGCCCAGTACAGCGACTCGTGAACCGGCTGGTGCCAGTGTTTTCAAATGATAAATCCTTTATTTTGTTACTTTCAATATAATGTAATCAGGATATGCCAGCAAAGTTTATCACAAAAAACAGCCCGTCAATTATGTATGTATAATTTATAATTGAACGGGCTGTAGAGAGTCAGAATATTCGTAACAGATTAAAACGGAATCTTGGACGGGTCAAAATCAGCCACATTTTGTGCCAGAGTCCATTTGTGTCCTTCGGGACAGCTGAAAGTACAGGTGCGGTCTCCCCAGAACTGGTCTTTAACCGGCTGAAGTTCTTTGGCACCGGCCTGTTTTGCTTTTTCATAGGACTGGCCAACATCGTCTACATAAAGATAGAACGCTACCGGCACGCCCTTGCCGGCGTATTCCGATGGTGCCTTATCTTCGGAGTGCGGACCCTCCGGGCCCATCATAATGACGCCGTCTTTGTGACCCATCTCAGCGTGCATGATATTGCCTTCTTTGTCGGGCATGGTCATTCTGGTTTTAAAACCGAACGCTTTTTCATAAAACTCAAGTGAGCTTTTGACATCTTTGACTGTAATGTAAGTATTAAGCCACTGCATTCCTTCGGCTTTAGGATTTCTCTGCGACATAAACTGCTCCTCCAAAATTAGAATAGATTAACGACAAAACTATTTATCTTTGTCTACGAAAATATAGGAAAAAGGTTCATTTTCGGCAATCGCATTAATAGAAATTCGATAAAAAGTGATGCAGGATTTGCGCTTTTGTCAGACTAACGGCAGTACGTTTTCGGGGTCAAATTTGGCTTTGACTTTACGGTTGTAGAGGGCATTGGTTTCGTCGTTTGATTCATCAAGCACGCCGATAAGTCCTTTGCGGTCAACTTCTTTCATTTTGATATCCCTGTATTCCACTTCGGCCGTAATGGGAAACACTCGAAAAGTTGCGCTGACAATAAGCCCTAAAAGTCCCCAGGAACCGGCAAAAATCTTGACTACATCGTAGCCCGAAACAGACTTAAAACAGGCCGAACCGGGTCTGATTATCTCCCCCTGCGGGGTGACTATTTCGGCCTGAATAAAATAACGTTTCAGTGGTAAATCATGGCCGGCGTTTTCGGCTGAGAGATTTACTGCGATAGATCCGCCGACTGAACCGACATACGGCAGCCGCGAATGCGGCATAAACAGATGCTCGGCTTGTAGATCGTCGTTTAGCTCTCTTAGAGGATAGCCGGAGCCAGCTTTTACATAAAAATCCGGGGCGTTAAGTTCGTGCAGTTTATTGAGCCGGTCGGTGCGGATTGAAATCATACTGACAAACGGCTCTCCCTGCGGGTCTATATTATTGCCGAATCCGGTGATAAACAGGCGCTGCCGGTGCTTGTTGGCCAGTTTTATAAGAGCTGCCGCATCTTCTCCGTTTTCCGGATGAAATGTCGGCACGCTTTTTTGCCAGGTCAGCCGGTCTTCGGGGAACTCCGACTTTATGATTTCAATAAACTGCTCGAGCCTTGTCTTTGCCATAGGGGGATGATAGTGAATTTATGCTAAAGAGCCAAGCCTGTTACCGGGTCGCCCGACCCTTCGACCCCTCGAAATACTAGGGGCCAAGGAGGCAGGCTCAGGGTGACTGCCGGCTGCAGTTCTGTAGGTCAGGAACCTTGCGTTCCTGACAAATTCCGCGAGCGGCTTGTCGGGCGTGTGACCCTGTACGTACGGAGACTAACTGCAGGGTCACAATTTTCAGCAGAGCTGAAAATCAAGACCAAGCAGAACGTGAAGTCTTGTAGGTCAGTACCCGCCTCCTTGGCGTGGTCCTGACGATTTATGTTTGTCGAAACCATCCCGAGTACGTGAGGTTTCGACCTACTCTTTAGCAAAAAAACTATTGCACAAAAGTTCAATTATTTCGTTATTGTAGATACAGGTAGAGATTATATATGAAGTCTCTTAACTTTGACAATCAAGATTTTGGGGGAGAGTTATGTGCAAAACAGCTGTTATTCTAATCATCGGCTTGTTATTGGGCTGTTCAGGCAGCGACAAGCCGCTGGCGCCGACGGTGCCGGAAAGCCTGATAGGGGACTATACCGGTACAATTTCATACTGGCAGTATAAGGGTACCGACAGCGCCGTTACAGCTTCTGCTGAATTCGAAATTAGCTTCGACTCTGATTCGACGTTTTCCTATAATGTGTCTATTGAGGATGGTTGTGGATATTTTGGATGTGGGTATGAGTATGAGAATGGTGCTTTGGAACTTAGAAGCACCACGCTGGTTATGATGATGTGTATTTATGAACCACTTGATGATTTGAATGGTGCATTCCGGGTGACT
>JADFLZ010000341.1 GCA_022564135.1 Candidatus Zixiibacteriota bacterium | reverse complement strand
GATGGGGGCACGTTGAAGTTATCAACGAAAGCAGTAGATGGATTAAATCCTGCCAAGCTTGGATTAGTTCAGTTACTTTTTCAGCCAGCAATGATGGGTCAAAGGCGAAACCACTTTTTACTTCAAAGATCGCTTTGATTTGGACAGGGTCAGAGAATAGAGAACTAACCGAAATTTCGCCTAAAAAAGGGGCAATGTTGGACGTTTTCAAGTTTAGAGGAAATGGAATGGTTTTTTCCCACGATTCAGAGGGTCGAATAAGAGACGCGGCCTATGATAAGGGAAAATACATAATTGACATAGAATGTATTGCAGAGAATGCAAAGCCAGATAAGATTTGTTTGGAAATGACTTTTGAGAAAGACAACTTGCCACCAACTTTAGTTGTATTGAAGTAACATCGCGAAAATTCGCCGACCACCAATAATCTATCGTCATTCCACGCTTGACGTGGAATCCAGCACTCAATATGTGCAGAATTTTGAAAATAATCATTTTTGTCTTTAGAAAGCGCACTCTTGAAAGTTCGAGGACCCAAACACAAACATTTTCTCGTATATTAACCGACTGGATTCCCGCAGACGCGGGAATGACGCACTCTGGCGAGCACGTTGACTAGGCCTACTCCGTCTTCTTCTCCCGCATTCGTTTGTTGCGCTCGGTGATATCGCCGCTTTTTAGTGTGCGGAACTTGCCTAAGCATTCGGTAAACTTTTGCTCGGCCACAAATTTTGGCTGAAGCCTTTTAATCGTCAGTTCAAAAATCAAAACTTCGTTGGCGCCGTCAAAATAGGACATCATCACAGTCGGAATAAAGCGAGTGCTGTCATTAAAATAAAAAGTCGGCAGCAGCTTGCCGTCTTTATTGAAAACCGAATCAACCGGCCGGATAACCAGAGTTTTGCCGTAATGTTTTCGTATCTGCAGGGTGTCATCTTTGATCAGTTCGCTGAAAAAATCGACTTTGCTTCTTTTCTGTTTGAAGCGGAAGATGTTGATATCAATGGTAATATCAGCCGAGTCGTAAAGCTGTCCTTCGGGCACAAAAGCCAGCGAATAGCCGGCGCTTTTGACTTCATCGGTAATCAGCTGAAAGCCGTCGGGGGGATACATAATATAGTTATATTTTTCGCCCTCAAAAAAGGCGACGTTGCTGTCGAGCGCGACTTCGTCCGCATGTAAGCTTGAGGCTATAAGCAGGGCTGCAAATAGAAATATACTGTTCAACTTTGGCACAGTCTGATTATCGGCAGAAGCGGGAGAGTATGCAGTATTAAAAATTGGGTATTATTTTGACTGACCCTTCGACTCCTGCGGCTACTCGGGACTATGTCCGCTCAGGGTGACGTGCACTCAGTATGACGAGTAAAGAAGATGGATTCCAGCCTGCGCTGGAAAGACAAAATGCCAAATTAAGAAGATGAATTTCAGCTTATCCCTCAGCTCCCACGGAACTTCGTACGCTCGGGACTGAAGTGCTGGAAAGGCAAATGCGCACGATTTTGCGTCACATTGCGTAGTATCTGTCACCCTGAGCCTGTCGAAGGGGGACTCTTGAATGCCAGCAGTAATCACCCTGAGTTTGCCCGTCAAAATTAATTTCATAGCGGCTGTCCAATAGTCATGCTGAGCGGAGCCGAAGTATGACTTTTTACCAGCCGCAGGTTGGTTTGGGTCCGCTGCGGAAGATGTAATCAATCAAATCTGTCAGGTCCAGAATATTAGGGAAGCCGCCGCCGCCATCAAGATCAGCGGCATCTAATATCGGAGGAGGAGCCCCGCCTCGAAAAATGAAATCCACTAAACTTGTCAGATCGATAATATTAAGACCGGTTAAATCTAAGTTAACATCACCGCAAGCGTAATAGATAACTGTTGGTCTGCTGTTTAATTGCACCAGCTCCCCACCGGCTTCAATGAACACAGTTAAGGTGTCAAATTGTGCGACGGTATCGGAAGTAATCGTAGCCGAATAGGTATTGTCGCCGTTATCAACCACCGCAGATAAAGTTCCGCTGCCGCTGTTTACAATTATTACACTGTCGGGATATCGCAGCGAGTCGCCGTCCAAATTCAAGGGAACGATAGTAATGCTAATCAGGGTGGTGCCGTTTGCTCTGACCGCATCGGGCACGCTAATAATTATTGAACTGTCCGGGTCCGCTTTTTGCCGGAGCTGCCAGTTGTCAAATTTAACCCGCAGCAGATCAATGGGGTCGGTTGAACCGGTAGTATTGCTGACTATTTCACTTATGTAAGGAATTCCGCCATCTCCTATACGGACAACTTTGATATAGGCAGATATGGACGATTTGTCAACGGATGTACAGCGAATATCCGCACCGGTAACTTTGGCAGCTTCAAGTGCGGCCATCAGGCGTACTTCGAGCGGCCCGGTGGTGTTAAGAAAGACATACTCCATAGAGTCTAATATCTGGGGTCCCAATAGAATATTTCCCTGTATAGAATAGCCTGGCCCGGTGAGATGGCCTTTCCATTCAGTAGTAAATCCGCCGGTAAAGGCGGCCGAGGCTCCCTGTCCTGCCAGAGTAACGGCGCCGTATTGTCTCGTTGTCGAGTTATTTTGAACGTCGTTAGCCACAAGCCAATTCATAATTGAATCGGGCGCAATACCGGCAATTAACAGAGCATGAGCGTTGGCTTGATTGCCGGACAGATACAAGGCTTGAGTATTAATTGCACCGATTCCCTCGACAACATCTTCGATGATATTTGACCCGGCAATACACGAAGCTCCGGCGCTGCCGACTTCGCCGGTAATTGTGTCAACCGCTACGATTGAAAAAGTTGCTTCAGCTTGCGGAGAAAGAAGAAAGCAAACAAAAGCAGCGGTCAGAAAGCTTTGATAAAATTTAGAAATTTTCATAGCAGCACCTGTGGTATTGGCGGCCTCGTTTGAAAAAGAAAAACTTGGTACCACCCCGTTTGTGAGGCCGGCTTAGTTTATAGATTCAAATATAAGGTATTCTGACATTTTTGCAATGCTTTACAAGCCTTTAAACTGGCCATATATTCATGTTCACTAACTATTAACAGACAAGAGCTTACGGAATAATTACAGATTTGAAAAAGAAAATCAGAATAGGCAACGCCGGGGGTTACTGGGGAGATGACCTCTCGGCGTTGAAGCGGCAGCTTTCGGGCGGCCCGCTGGATTATATCACTATGGATTTTTTAGCCGAAATCACCATGTCCATTCTGCAGCGTCAGCAGCAGAAAAATCCGGAACTCGGCTAT
>JADFLZ010000032.1 GCA_022564135.1 Candidatus Zixiibacteriota bacterium | reverse complement strand
CACCTGGGAAATATTCTATTTCGTCAATTACTCTGAGCTTGAGAGTGAACTCGATTTTCGGGTTCCAGCTGGGGCTGGTGTTTGAAACAATACCCTCACCACCATAGGATATGCCTAATTGAAACCGGCTCGACAGGCCGATATCGACCATGCCCAAAGCGCCGCCCTGCGAGTACAGGCGAATAGCAATATCATAACTTGCTCTGGGAAGTGTGCCGGCAGTTGGCATATCAACCAGCCAGCGGGGCGGGTAGGCGTAAAAGCCTATCGCCGGCGGTCGTTTAATTCTGTCTTCTGCCTCTTCATCCTGTCCATAGGCTGCTGGGTTTAAGTTTATCGCCAGGCAGACAAGCAGAAAAGTCTTAAAAATTTTGCCGGTATTTTGTTTCATATAGTTGTCCTAAGTGCGTGGCAGTTTAGGAAGCGATCAAATACTGGTCAACTAAAAGTAAATTTTGATAATAATAATAAAATTAATTAACCTGCGGAGTTTTCTGTTTCATCTTTCATTAAATGTCCAGTATTTCGCAAATACGTGTGAAAATTATTTCAGACATCGGCCCGGCTTCAAATTTTGCCTTGTAATTTTTAGCCAGTATAACTCCAACAGCTCTGACCAGCCTGACAGAACTGCTTGAAAAGACTTCGTCGGCTGATTTAAGTTCTTTGAGTGAGCAATTTTTCTCAATTATCTGCCATCTGTTTCTTTTGGCTTCTTTAAGAATAATTTTGCGAGTTACTCCTTCCAGGCAGCCGGCTCTGACAGGCGGAGTGTATATTTTATTTTTTTTGGTCCAGAAGATATTGGCGCTGGTCAGTTCGGAGATATTGCCGCTGCCGTTTATCAAAAGCGCGTCGTCGCACTTATTTTTCTGCGCTTCTCTTAAAGCGGCGGCTTTGGCTCCATAGGAAATAGTTTTGATACGATTGAACAGAAGCCTCTCATCGATTTTACTTTCAGGTGCATAAAGCTTCAGAGGGCTGTTATCAAACTTATGCTCGACAGCCGAGCAGATTACCTGCGAGTCGCCCCTTTGGCCTGTCCAGACAGCCGACTCTCCGCCGGTAATTGTCAGCCTTAATCTTTTGAAGCGGGCAGGGTGGGCTCGAGCAGTTTTTTTAAGCCAGCTTATCAGTTTGCTCTCAGACGCCGGTAGCTTGAGCCCAAGCAGCCTGGCGCCCTGGCGAAGTCTCATAAAATGATATTTGGGAAAGGCGAGTCTGTCATCAATTGCCAGAAATGTTTCAAAGAGACCTTCGGCGTAAAGAAGCGCGTTATCATAAACAGAAATTCTGGCTTCTTTTCCGCTAACGATGCGTCCGTTTATGGATGTAACAATTTTTTTCATCTACGCTCAAGATTCTGCAGCGCCCAGCGCCCTGAGTAAATTCTTAGCTTTTAAAAGCATTTCCTCATATTCGCTTTCAGGACTGCTTCCGGAGACAATACCGCCGCCGGAATTAATCCGGTAAAATGAATCCTGATAAGTCATTGTTCTGATAGCGATATTAAATTCAGCCTGGTCGCCATCAACATAACCGATACAGCCGGTATAGACACCGCGGGGAGTAGTCTCGATTTCCTGAATTATTTCAACTGCTCTTTTTTTAGGTGCGCCCGTGATTGATCCTCCGGGGAGCAGCGCTTTAATTATATCAGCCAGGGACAGATCGTTTCTGAGTTTTGCAGAGATGTCAGTCACCAGATGTATCAGAGATGAGTAATCTTCGGGCTCAAAAAGATTATCTACGCGGACTGTTCCTGTTTCGGCAACTTTGCCCAGATCATTTCTGACCAGATCAACAATCATCAATAGTTCAGCTTTATCTTTTTCGGAATTTAACAGTTTTAGGCGGTTTTGCTGTCGCTCAAAATCGTCCCGGCCTGAAGTTATGGTGCCTTTGATAGGACAGCTGCTGATATCCAGCCCGACTTTTTTAAACATTCTCTCAGGCGATGAAGACAATATCTGATAATCACCAAAGTTCAAGTAAGCAGCATAGGGCGCCGGGTTAAGTCGTCTTAATCGTTTGTAAGTGTCAAAAGCAAGAGCATCGCTTTTGACATCAAAGCCGCAAGTGAAATTTGCCTGATAGATGTCGCCTTCTTTAATATGTTCTTTGATTTTCCTGACAGACCGCAGGTAATCATTTTTGGAAATCGTCGGTCGGCAGTCTGCTGAAGCAACTGCCAGGTGATTTTCCGGCGCTTCGGAAGCAGTAAGAATATCCGCATACCTGGCCGGGTTGTTTCCGATCAGTTCGTAGGAGTTTGCAAAGTGGTCGAACTTCAAATGAGTGTCATAGAAGTAAAAATGAATCAGAGGCAAATCGCTTTGTCTGCCGGCTCTGAGTCCCACAAACGGAAGAGTCGACTCATAACTGAAATAACCGACAGAAAAGAGATTTTCTGTTTCCCATAAATCGTTAAGCAGTTTGAGCGGATCGATAGCACCTTGAATTTTTTCAGATTTGTGTTCGCTCTTGATTTCAATTGAATTTTCGTAAACTGAGACTTCAATGACCGGGTCGAAAGCTATAAAAGAAGCCGAGCCTTTATCGCCTATCCGCAGCGAAGAATCGAGCCAGACCGCCCCTCTTTTTGAGGCCAATTTCCCAAACAGATTTTCTAAGTTAATTCCGGCAGAAACCGGCCTGATTATTGCGTTTACCATAAGATGAAAAAGCTATCCGGTTTGCCCGGCAAGTCAAGAAAAGGTTGAAAAAGGAGCATAATTAGGGCTTGGCCCTGAAATTGAATTTACAGTATCCGGTCCGACAGGTTAAGCTGTTGTATGGCAGCCCGTTGAGCTGGGAGGGGGTCTGAAAAAAGTGTGGAACTTTGGGTCATTCTGGTAGTATTATTAGAAGAACATAAGCTTGGGGAATATATGTCAAAAGAGACAGCTAAAGAAATAGACTACAGGTTGATGAGAGCGGTTCAGAACGGAGATATGGTCGCCTTTAACGAAATCGTAGACCGTTACAAAAATCGCCTGATGAATGTTCTGACAAGGATGCTTTCTTCGACAGAAGAGGCTGAAGATGTAGTCCAGGAGACATTTGTCCGGGTCTATCTGCATCGTCAGTCTTTTAATTTTAAGCATTGTCTGTCTACCTGGATTTATACTATCGGCTTAAATCTTGGGCGTAACGAACTTCGCCGCCGCAAGAAATTCAGATTTTATGATATTTCTGAAATGAAAGGAAACGAGCCTGAGCTTTCGGTAAAGATGAAATTACCGAGCCGCCTTCCTGAAGCAATCAAGAGTGCAGTGCAGGAACTTCCGGAAAAATACCGGACAGCATTTGTATTGCGTGATGTTCAGGAGATGTCTTATGAAGAAGTAGCCCAGGTTCTTAGTGTCCCCCTGGGAACAGTTAAATCACGTGTGAACCGAGCAAGAATGATGTTGCGAGATAAATTGCAACCGAGACTGGAGGAACAGAATGCGTTGTCAAAAGGTACGCTCTTACCTGTCGGCTTATTGTAACGATGAGCTGGCAGACCGCCGTCAAATGGCGCTGAGCGACCACCTCACCAATTGCAAAAGCTGCCGGCAGGAAGAACAGAATTTCCGGGCGATTATTCGTTCAAGCAAAGAGATGAAGTCTTTTGAGGTCAGTGAAGGCTTTAACAATCGCCTGCTTGATCGTATTGGCCATGAACGTTTTGCTGAAACCCGTACCAAGGCCTTACTGCCCAAACCGGCGCCTTCTTTTGTGCTGCGCAGGTTGCTGCCGGCACTGGTAACTACTGCTTTGCTTGTTTTTGTAGGCATAAATTATTTTTCTGCTGACAATAAGGCGGGCTCAGAAATGACTCTGGCCAACGGCGGTCAATCAGCTGACGATTCTTATCTGACTGCTCAGCCGTTAAACAATCCGAATCTGACCGGCACGCTTCACCAAGGCTGGACTCTGGATGGTCAGTTAGCCCGTTCTGAAAGAATTAATAGAATCTCTAACCAGCTTACTTATAGCTCTCCGTTTAGTCTGGTCGGCAGTAGAACTAACACAAGTGTTACCACCCGCTCCTATGGGTTGGGACCATATGTAAGTGGATTCTACCGGATAAGGCCGGTAATAAGAGTTTTTCATTCCCCCCGTTCTGTAACGGATAAGGAGGAAGAAACCATATACTAAAATGTTAAAGTTGTTTTCAGGGATCGCCTCAAGAGCGGTCCCTTTCTTTTTCATACTTATCTTAATATCAGCCGGCAGCAAAGCTGCCGACAGTTCGCTGGCGCCGCTTGAGAGCGGTCTCTTTAAGCTGATTTCAAGGCTGTCCCAGTCAGTAGTTACTATAGAAGCCTCAAAATCCCGGGTTGAGCCGTCTCCGCTTGGTCTTGTTAACCCTGGCATTGTAAAAGTCATAGCATCAGGAGTCGTTTTTGATTCACTGGGACACATAATTATTGCGGCCAGTTCTGTAAGCGGCTGTGACAAATTGTATGTTGTCTACGGCGGTTTTAAGATTAGGGCGCGACTGATAGGCATAGATTACCGGACAGGCCTGGCGCTTATAAAACCTGCCAGACCAATCGGAAGAGCGGTGGAAGCGCTGGAAAATTATCGCTGCGCCGGTCAGCTTGTAATCGCAGTCGGTAACTGTTACGGTCTTCACGCCAGCCCATCGCTTGGCTTTTGTGCCGGTGCCAGAGACGATGGCTCGCTTCAGTTCTCGGCAGCGATTACCTCGGGCTCTATCGGCGGGGGACTTTTTGATTTATCCGGAAAGCTCATAGGTGCGATAATCGGCGGAATCGGCAGCGGCGCGCGGACAGAAGCCGGGCTGGCAATACCGGCCAGCGAGATTCCGGCTATTGTAGAGCATTTGATTAAATATGGTGATCGCCGGGCCGGTTTCCTGGGGGTTACGATTGGTGAGATAGAAATAAGTCCGCCGCTTGAAATTGGTCCCGCGAATTTAATGATTTCAGGGCAAATTTCCGGTTTCAGCAGGTTAATAGAACAAAGTGCTGTCATAACCGAAGTTGTAAAGTTTTCACCTGCTGCCAGTGCGGGTCTAAGGCAGGGAGACCTTATCATAAGTGTGAACGGAGAACAGATTCTCTCCGCTCTGGAATTCGTATATAGAATTAAGCACGCCAAATCCGGCTCGATTTTGAGGCTTGAGATTATCAGGCAAAATGAGCTGATTTATGCGGATGTCGTCGTGGGTTCAAGAAATTCAAGTCTGAACCAGAGATTTGGCAGCCCGTCAGGCAGCCTGGCAAAGCGAAAAAACTCTCAAAAACTCATCTATCAGGAACTTGAAACGCTCAAAAAGGCCGTCAGGCGACTCGAACAGCAGCTTCACAGCATTAATCCCCAAGATATAGATTGAACCAGGCGTTCAAATCGCTTAATTTCTAAACCGGCCATTGGCGCCGCTTTGACTAAACTATGATTATGAACTGTAAAATCATTTATCGGGCTGTTTTGATTGAATTAATTTACCTGCGTTTCCTGATAAGCAAACAATCTTTGGGTTCGGGCGTAGAAAGTTAGCAGATGATTAAGTTTTTCAAAATTCTGTTCTACATGGCGGTTGTAATAGTAGTACTAATCGGGGGAGTCTACCTCTATCTCTTTCAGGCAGGCGGCCTCGAGAGCATTGTATCAAAAAAGATACAGGATTTAGTTTCAGACAAGCATGGTTTAAAAATTAGCATCGGTAATATCGGCGGTGATATTGTCACCGGTGTAGTGATACAAGATATCAGCGTTATTTTTTCAGACAGTCTTGGACAAATCGAACTGCTCGTAATTCCAAAACTGCTGGCGCGTTATTCTTTGAGAGGGCTGCTCTCTGGTAATTATGACTTCGAACTTATCGAGATTGATTCTGCCAGAATAAGACTGGTCGAGATTGATTCCGGAAATTGGCGGCTTCCTTTATTTTTTTCAGACAAACCCGCTGCAGGAGAAAGTGGCAGCGGCAGCTCTGCAGTTTACGGACTTATTTCCAGGCTGCAGCTAAACAACGCCAGCGTTGTGATAGAAAAAAGTAGTGATACCTTAAGTTTTTCTGAAATCAATCTGGCCGTTTCGCTGATGGCGCAGGGCAACACCTATGCTGCCGACCTGAGCCGTCTGTCTATGAATTCAAGCCGGGAAGACTATAATCTTGAATACTGTTCAGGCAAATTGACATATGCTAACAGCCTCTTATCATTTCAGGAGCTGAGCGTGGGCAAAGGTGAAAGTCGTTTGAGACTGAGTGGTACTTTTGATACCAAGGGCCTTACCGCACAGTTTTTATTTGCGGCTGACAATCTTGACATTGTCGAAATATCGGCCTATGCCGGCCTGAATTTGAAAGGTAAAATTGATCTCAACGGCAAATTTGACCTTAGAAATTCCGAAATAAAGGCATCTCTGGATCTGGCCGGAACCTTTCAAATCGCTGAATTTAAAAATATTCACATTGACATGCGCTATTCAGAGGGGATTGTCAATCTGGATACAGTTTATGGCACAATTTTCGACCATTGCTCGGTTGACGGCAGCGGCAACCTTGATCTCACCGGCGATGTCGAAAAGTATACTATCGTTGCTGCCATTCGGGGTTTTAATCTGAAGAGTCTGGTGAAAAACGGTTTTGAGTCTGACTTAAGCGGTGATATACGGCTGAGTGGTTCATCGTTTAAGAACAGCGATCTGAGGTTAGACATAGATGTCGCGCTATATGAATCCAGCTTCAACGGTTACCAGCTGCATTCTGCAATAGGCAGCATGGTCATCACCACCGACTCGATAGAATTTCTGAAGCCGTTTGCAATCAAGTATTTCGAAAACGATTTCAGATTTAGTGGCGTGATAAATTATAAAGACAGCCTGAATATTGAACTGTCTGCACAACTGCAGAATCTTGAGCGATATCATGACAAACTGTTTATTAAAAGACCTGCCGGCAGGGGCACTTTAACCGCCAGGGTAACTGGTAAAACCAGCGACCCGGATCTCTGGGCGAAGTTCAAATCCGATTCTGTCTGGATATACGACCTGTACAGCGAACAGTTCAACACGACTGTCAATATTAAGAGTTTCCTAAAATCCAAGCAGGGTAATATCAAACTCTTTACCTACGGCGGTTCGGCCTGGGATGTTCCACTGAACAAGGGCTATTCGTTTCTTACAATAGATTCAAACATTATAACCATAGACTCTGTCTATCTGGAAAATAATTATTCATCGGTGCACACCAGCGGTGAATTTGATTACGAATCCCTGCCGATGTCGCTCGAGCTAAAGGCGTTTGAACTTAATTTATTTAACCAGCAATTCCTCAACCGCGGGTCTGTCAATATCGAAATTGATTCACTGGGGTTTTATTTCCGTCAGGCGGCGCTGGCCAATGATGAAATGCTGCTCTCGGCGACCGGGTCGGTTGGCTACGACGAATCGATGGACTTAAGTTTTCTTTTTGATGAACTGCAGATTTCTCCCTGGATGAAACTGGCCTTTGAAAAAAACCTGCTAAGCGGAGAAGTTTCCGGAAAAGCTTCCATGAAAGGTACTTTTAAGCAGCCAATTTTCGATCTCAGTTTGATAGTGGATTCGCTGGTTTTAAAAACTGTTCATTTAGGCAACCTTGCTACGGACGCACAATACAGCAACGAACTACTTGCCATCGACAGCATTGTTTTAGTCTCAGAACAGGGACGGTATTTTATTGCCGGAGTGGTGCCTGTTAATCTATCGTTCTCGGGCGCTACGGTTAAAAGATTACTCGATAAACCGATGCATTTGTCAGTACTGGCCAGTGACAGGAAGTTTGACCTTCTATCCGCAATGCTGCCGGATATTGAGCAGCTTGAAGGTGATTTTGTAACGGATTTCAAAATATTTGGAACACCGAATAATCCTCATCTGGAAGGAATGGCCTACATCCGTCAGGCCAGGCTAAAATACTTTGACCTCGAAGAATATATCTATTCGGACTCAATTGGTGTTACCATGGTGGATAATAGAATTGTTCTGGACTCTATAGAAGCCTACGCCTATCGGGGCAATAAAAAGAACTCTCGCAAAAGATATGCGGAATTCGAAGGTGAAATTATTGTTAAGTCCTTAGACAATCTTTACTATGATGTATATCTGACTTTGCCGCGAGAGTTTCCCTTTAATTACGAACTGGCCGATATTCGCGGTTCTATTGAAGGTGAAATGCATATTCAGGGTGATACCCCTCCGATTGTAACCGGAGACCTGACCCTGGTGGCCATGCGTTATGCCGTTAATTTTGCAGAGCCGGATGAAGGCTCTCCGATAATGATGGCTTTTTCAGAGGAAGGCAGCTGGGGCTTGAACTTAAATATTGATATATTGTCCAACTACTGGGTAAAAAATGACGACATTGACGCCCAGTTCAGCGGCTTTATAAACATAATCAGAGAGAACGGCCGGGAAAAATTGATAGGTGAATTAGAAGTTGTCAGAGGCAGAGGCTTTCTGTTTGACAAGACATTCCGGCTGGAACCGGGTGGTACTGTCATATTCGATGGCGGTGACTCGCTTAACCCCAGGCTTAATCTGGTTGCCTATACCAGAATTACCAGTTATTCGTCCTCAGTATTTAAAGAAGATCAGACTTCTATCCAAAAAATACTGGGCATAAGAATTTCCGGGACACTTGACCATCCGGATATATCGGTAACCGATGATTCCGAAGTTTCTGAAGATGAACTTCTGCCGGCTCTGGCCGGAACCGAATACGGAGAGGGAGATATCTCTTCGTTCGGAAGTTTCGGGCAAAGGGTCTCAAGCGTAGTAGCCAGCCAGGTTTCCAGAATCGGAAGTAAGCAGTTCCGGCAACTGGGACTGGAAACATTTGAAGTTGACCCGGGTTATTACCGCGGAGATTTAGATCTGGCCCGGACCCGTTTTACTCTGGGCTTTTCCCCGTTTGATCCGAATCTGTACGTTTACGGCAAGTCAGCTCTTGGTTCAACCACCGGACAGGAGATTGGCTTTGAATACCGCAGATTTAAGTCTTTTATTTTAGAAGGCCGCCGCGACGAAGAGGAATTATATCATCTGAATCTAAAACTCCACTGGGAATTTTAATGCGCCTGAATCGATTTAGTTTCTGCATATTCGCCATGCTTCTGTTTCTCTTTTCGAGCTCGCAGGCCATAGACCGGGAAACATTGCGCTGGATGCGTTCTGAGCCAAAAATCACAAAAATTGAAATAACCGGTAATAAGGCTATCTCAGAGGGCGACATCAAAAGTCAGATGTATTCAAGAGAATTCGGATTCTTTAAAGCTCTGGGAAAAGACAGACGAATCTATCTGCAGCGGGAAACACTTCGCCGAGACACTCTCGAAATAAAGTTTCTATATTTAAAAAATGGTTATCTGGATATTGAAATAAAAGAAGAATTTATACTTAACCAGATTGATTCCAGCGCCACTGTCTCAGTGCAGTTAAAAGAAGGCAAACTTTACCGGTTCGGTAAAAAAGAATTGACGGGCAGCTACGACAGCAAATTTGGTCATAATCTCAATAAAATGATGCAAACGCTTAAAGAAGGTAAACCGTTTAATATCTTTTTACTTCGCGGCATCGTCTTTGATATGAAAATCTATCTGGCCAACGAAGGTTACCCCTATGCAGTCATAGATTTCGCCATAGATAAATCAAGCGACAGCGAATTTGATAATATACTAATCACAGTAGAGTCTGATTCTCTGGTTCATTTTGGCGAAGTACGAATCGTTGGGAATGACAATTTCCCCAGCTATACCGCCAGAAGAGAAATTACTATTAAGCAAAATAATATTTACCGAAGAAAAGACATTCTTAACTCACAAAGGCGTCTTTTGGAGTCAGGCTATTATACTACTGTCCGTTTTGAACAGGACGATACCACCGAGAACCGTTTGATGCCTGACTTTGTGCTGACGGTCCGTGAACGCAAGCCCCATCATATTACGGTTACAACCGGTGCCGGACAGTCCCAAGACAAGGATTTAGTCTGGGGAATTTCAGGCAGATACGGAAAAAGAAATTTTGTAGGCTCCCGCAGATATGACCTTTTGTCGGACTACTCTTTTACTTTGGGTAACGGCTCAAAGCTGATCGAACACCGCTACCGGATAAGATTTACCGAGCCGTGGTTTTTGGGAATACGCATGCCGCTTATATTAACCAGTGAACTGCAGCCGAAAATAAAAGACCCCAACAGAAATTTTGACAGGCAGTCATGGTCTCTTTCGGCAGCCACGACCCGGAGGATTGGACTCAAAGCCAGGTCGACCGCTGGATTTGAATATGAGTATGTAGAAATAAGCGGGGTCCCTGAAAGCGAAATAGAACTGCTTAAAGCGGAAGAGGGTAACTCAGCCCGTCGAAAGATTTATTTTACTTTTCGTCGGGACAGCCGTGATGACCTGTTTGTTCCCCGCAGAGGCGCCTTTACTGTTTTTAGCGTTGAGTATGTAGGCGGATTTTTAGGGGGGGATGATAATTTTTCAAAAACCCAGTTTTCATGGTCAACCTATCAGATGATTAAACCGGACTGGATATCGGCGACGCGAATCAAAGTCGGCTGGGCCAGGGCATTTGATAATACGGTTGCGGTTCCAATTGACGAAGCCCTCTTTTTAGGCGGGGCCAATTCTATTCGCGGCTTTAGCACAGAAAGTCTGGGTCCGATAGATGCGGCGTCCGGCGAAGTCGAGGGAGCTACTTATACTATTCTGTTTAATCAGGAGCTCAGATGGAAAACCCTGCAGGTTTTTAACTATCTGCCGATTTTACGCAAGCTATTCTCGTCTTTGCCCTTGTGGCAGTCTCTGTTTTTCGATATGGGTAACGGTTTCAGGCATCTGGAAGATATAAAAGCCGGCGCTTTTGCTTACAGCTATGGCACCGGTATACAGATAATGTCTCCGGCCGGGCCTATAAGATTTGACTATGCCCAGCGAATCCCAACCACTACAATAGCTTTTGACAGTCGCTGGCACTTTACTATATTGTATGCGTTCTAAATGATATGAAAGAGAACTACTGATGGAACAAATATACTTAGACCATAACGCCACTACACCGGTTGACCCCGAAGTTGCCGATGTCATGAGCCGTTATTTTGTAGAAGAGTTCGGCAATGCCAGCTCTGTGCATAATTTTGGACGAAATGCCAAAGTTGCCTTGGAAAATGCCCGTGAGCAGATAGCGGAATTTATCAACTGTGAGCCGTCGGAGCTTTATTTTACTTCAGGCGGGACAGAGTCGGACAACCTAGCTGTCTTGGGAACCACTTACCAATATAAGCGCAAAAAAAATCATCTGATTGTCGGCTCCACCGAGCACCACGCAGTTTTTGAGCCGGCCGAATTTCTTCATCAAAAAGAGAACTGGGAGCTCGATTTCCTGTCGGTTGACGGAGACGGGTTTTGTACGGCAAGTGATCTGGAAGAACTTATATCCGACAAAACAGCACTTGTCTCGGTTATGCATGCCAACAACGAAACCGGCACGATACAGGACATCAAGACATTAACTCAAATAGCTAACTCTCATAAAGTTTTGTTCCATACCGATGCGGTGCAGTCGATCGGTAAGATAACTGTTGATGTCAAAGAGCTTGGTGTAGATATGCTTTCTTTGACCGCCCACAAGATTTATGGCCCAAAAGGCATCGGCGCTCTTTTTATTCGTCAGGGCGTCAAGATAGCGCCGCTATTTTATGGCGGCTCGCATGAGAAAAAGCGGCGACCGGGCACCGAAAATGTAGCCGGAGCAGTCGGCCTGGCTAAGGCGCTTGAAATCGCCAGCCAGAGAATGGAACAGGACCACAAAAAGCTGAGCGAACTGGCTGACTATTTCTTAGACAAAGTCAGCGGCTCTATTGCAGATGTAGCGTTTAATGGCTCCAGAGAAAAAAGGATTCCTCAGACGGTTAATCTGTCGTTTGTTGGCATTGAAGGTGAGTCGATTCTACTGTCATTGGACCTCGAAGGCATCGCTTGTTCTTCCGGTTCGGCCTGTACTTCCGGCTCTACCGAGCCATCGCATGTCATGACGGCCATGGGCAAACCAAAAATTGAAGCGCAAGGGGCTATCCGGTTTTCTCTCGGCCGCAGCACAACGCTCAAGCAGCTTGACTATGTCGTCGAAAAACTGATTCCAATTATAGAGAGACTGCGTTCTTTGTCTCCGGTATATGAAAAAAGTTAAGCGGGGTTTTAAATCAACAAGTTAAACAAGCTGACGCTGTCAGCCGTTCTTTCAATTTAAAATAAGTATGAATACTAAGATAAAAGTATTGGTAGCCATGTCCGGTGGGGTCGATTCATCGGTAGCCGCGCTGCTTTTAAAAGAGCAGGGCTACGATGTTATCGGGGCG
>JADFLZ010000031.1 GCA_022564135.1 Candidatus Zixiibacteriota bacterium | reverse complement strand
CAGGATTTAATCCTGACGAGCTTGATGACCCTCTGGCCGAGGAGAATTTGCTTAAAGAAGTAGGCCGCGGAATTTTTATCGTACGTTCACTAATGGATAAAGTCGACATAATGCCTTCTAAAAAAGGCACCAAAATTACTTTCACCAGAGCTCTTAAATAAAGGCCGCTCTATCGGACCTGACTAATGAGTTTCAACCTCTTTAACACCATCTTATTATTCGTTTCAGGCGGATTTCTTATATTTCTTTCACTGACAGTAATACGTGACAATTTGCGCAGCAGACTAAACCAGGTGACAGGTGCGATGTTGTTTTTTGCCGGACTTGGGCCTCTGTTTCTGGCGCTGGGGCAGGTTATTAATCTTTCGACGCCGGTGTCTGTGAATTTCGAAGATATCCCGGTATATAACTTAAACAGAATTTGGGAAGTTTTCTTCCCGCTGCTGTTGCTTTTTGCCTGGACATATCCGGAGGATAAGCTCAGATATTTCCGCTATCGCTGGATTAAGTATGCTGTTTTCATTCCCCCGTTCATTCATATACTGATTTTAATCTATTACGATTCCGTCGTGCTGTTTCTTAAATTCTTTGAAGCAGCGGGTGCCAGCGAAGGTCTCAGCAGTTTAATTTTGAAGCCTCTGGCAACGTTCTTCTCCTGGCTTCAGATTTTATTCAGCATAGTCAGAACATATCATGCCGAAATATTTTACTTTGCATATCTTTTCTATGTTGGATTGGCGGTTTACACCCTGAAAACCAGCCTTGATAGTTTAGCAAGCGCCAGCCTGCGTACTCAGGCAACCATAGTATTACGCGGTTTAATTTTATCATTGGGTATACTTGCCCTGACACTAATCGCTTTTGAGTTTCTTACTGCAGATTATGCAGACAGTCTGTTTACAGTCGGAATAATTTTGGCCACCTTAGTTGGCTCCATAACTGTCGCCTACGCCATCATACGCTATCAATTCTTAAACGTGCGATTAGTATTGAGGCAATCGTTTGTTTATACTATATCATATTCTATTTTAGTCGGTACTTTTGTCGTCCTTATCATAAAATCGCGCGAGATAGTCGAACCTTTGTTTGGCCAGCAGACCGAAATCTTCGGTCACATATTTATTGTTGTCCTGCTTCTTCTTTTTTTACCGCTGGGCAACTGGATTGATAATCTGATACAATCAATGTTTATAAGAAATCGTACTGACTATCGCAATGTACTGGAAAGATTTTCAAGGCAAATTATTTCTGTCCTGGACCCCAAACAGCTCCGGGAAATCATCCGCGAAACAATGCAGACTGCCCTCTTGGTTGATACTGTTTATTTTGTAATGTTTGATGACAGTGTCGAAGAATACGTACTGCTGCCAAATGAAAGATTTTCTAAAAAAGTTATTCTCGCCCGTGATGACCATATGCTATCGGCTGTAAATACTCTTACCGGCCCCGAATACCTGCACACTCTTGGCAATTACGGCTACGATGTACAGCTTTCGCGAGAGTTAGATGAGAGAAATGTGCGGTTGATTCTACCGATGAAAGAAGGCGAGCATCTGCTTGGATTTCTGGGACTGACCGATAAAGCCGCCGGCTACAGATATACCTCCGAAGATTTCAATCTCCTGAGAGTCCTTTCCAATCAAATGGTAACTGCGCTCATTAACGCCAGACTATACGTAGAATCAATCGAAAGATTAAAACTTCAGGAAGAAGTCTCGATGGCCCGGCAGATTCAACTGGAGCTGCTGCCTTCGGCTCCGCCAAAGTTTGAGAATTTCAAAATCTCTGTTCATTCGGAGCCATCGCGGACAATCGGAGGAGATTTCTATGACTTTATACATTTGAGAGACAACCGGCTGGGTATTGTCATCGCTGACGCCTCCGGCAAGGGAATGCCGGCAGCATTAATGATTGCACAGATACAGGCGATGATAAGAAGCGAAGTAAATAATAATATCCCCATAGCGCAGATGCTCAGGAATATTAACGAGCAGATGACGGCCTCCACTTCGCCTGAAAAGTTTGTTACTTTATTTTATGGTGAGCTTAATCCCAAGACAGGCGAATTTATATATTCCAATGCCGGACACAATTATCCCGTCATAGTCAGAGCTGACAAACAGATTGAGCATCTTAAAACTGGCGGAACTGTCATAGGGGCGATTCCTGATCTGGAATTCCAGTCGGCCTCAGTCAGGCTGGGTCCGAACGATTTGCTGTTCTTATTTACAGATGGCCTTTCAGAAGCCCAGGATGAAAACGAAGTAGAGTATGGCGAGGAACGTATAAAAAATATGCTCTGCGATCAATTGCATCATGACCCCGAAAACCTGATCGGCACTTTGATGAAAGACGTGCGCGCTTTTGATCCAACCAGCCCGCCCCGTGACGACACCACCATCATCGCCTTGAAAATGAATCATATGAACCGATGAAAAATTCGAAAACAATCAAAGAATTTGACGCAGCTAAACTTTACGCCAGAAAAAATCAATTTGGCGGCTACAACTTCTGCCCTTTCTGCGCAGCTAAACTTGTAAAAGAACATCTGGACGGACATGACAGACTTACCTGCAGCAACTCCGACTGTGACTTTGTCCATTATCATAATCCGGTACCTGCCGCCGGCGCCATAGTTATCAAGGACAGCAAAATTCTGCTGGTGAAAAGAGCACATCCTCCCCGCCTTGACTACTGGTGCATCCCGGCCGGCTTCATGGAATGGCAGGAACACCCACGGGATACTGCAATTCGCGAAGTAAAAGAAGAGACCGGACTGATAATCAAACTCAACTCTCTCTTTGACCTCTATTCGGGAGATGACGACCCGCGCACGAACGCCATCCTGGTCTTGTACCTGGCCGAAGAGATCGGCGGCAGACTGCAGGCCTCCGATGATGCCAGCGAAGTGCGCTACTTTGCTCCTGACGAAATGCCGAAAGAGCTGGCTTTCGCTTCGCATAACCAGGCCGTTTCTGATTATTTTTCCAAACGTTAGTATTTTTAGTTCATCCACTCTCATCACTGCCTGTATAAAACACAAACTTGACTTGTTGAGCCCTCGCCTGTTTTATGGCAGGGTGCACATAATAACTGAAAGACTTATGAAAACATTCCTAATACTATTAATGGCCGTGCTGGTGCTTTCAATCTTTCCGGCTGATTCTATGGCACAGTACAAAGATTATCAGAAGCAAAATTCGAAAGCGGCATATTTCTCTGTCTCGATTAACAATCAGACCGGCTGGCTTCTTTTGACTGTCTACGGAGAAAAAACTGCCAGTTTCAAAGTGCCTATAACAGATATCCAAATATCAGCTGAACGGGCAGAACTGGCTGCTGATATTAGCTTTGAGAGCGAAGGTCTTTCGTACCAGGGCACCATATATAAATATGATGAGATTTCCGCAACGGACATTAGAGAGAGTGCAGATTCTGTAACAATAATGTTCTATGAAATTTCCGGATCAAGTTCAAAACTTTCCCGGACAAGAAGAGGCAATATCTTTTCATTCTCAAAGACTATTACAGTCGAACATGATGCTTTTGTACGGGGCGCGGTACTTTCTATTTTAGGAGACATAAATATTAACGGCGAAGTAAACAAAGATATTATCTCCCTTTTTGGGAATATCAATCTGACCAAAGGCGCCGTTGCCAGAGGGGATATTGCTTCGGTTACTGGTGTTATTGAAATAGAAGAACAGGCTTCTATCTATGGCGAAGTTTACTCGGGTACTGAAGAAATTGATTCGCGCCGGTTTAAGTTCTACCGCGGACATGAATTCACCCAGGGATTGATGCTTAATTATAACAGAGTAGACGGCTTGTTATTGGGCGGCAAGTTCGGCTTTGAGCACAAGGATTCGCTTACTCCTGCTGTCGATGCTGGTTTTGGCTACGCTTTTGAAGCTAAGAGAATAAGATACTTTTTTGCAGCCGAGCAATATATCTGGAAAAAGCAGCTCTTGAGAATCGGTGGCAGCTTTTACAGAAAACTATCTTCAGAGGATGACTGGCTATTGGGCAATAGTGAAAATACTGTTTTTGCCCTGATAGCCAGGGAGGATTTCAAAGACTATTACGAATCAGAAGGGGCCAGCGGCTGGATTAAAATGTCAGCGGCCAAAGATCTTTTATTAACAATTAGCTACGATAGCTATGACAGCCGTTGGATTAAATCACAGAAGAACCTGTGGTCGATGTTTGGTGGCAGTAAACTTTTCAGAGAAAACTTCAGCAGTATTGAACCGTCCTATAGGGCCGTGGGAATTGCTGAGATAGATTCAAAACATAACGCTGAGGTTTCGCTTGAGTTTTCTTACGATAACAGACTTAATGACGACGACAATATCTTGTCCGGCTGGAAATTTTCAGGGAATTTCCAATGGTCAGCCGATCGCTTTTCATCTGACTTTGACTACCGCAAATACACTTTTCAGATCATACGCTATCAGAAAGTTAACAGAATTTCTGCAATCCGCCTGCGAGCCGTTCATGGCAATAGCGATGGCAATCTGCCTATGTACAAGCGCTATTTCCTGGGAGGACTGGGCACCCTGCCGGGCTATAACCATAAAGAAATGATTGGCAGTCGCTTCTGGATGCTCAATTCTGAGTACCGGGTAGGGCTCACCAAAAAACACTTTTCGTATCTGTTATTTATGTGGGATGTCGGACAGATTGCCAATGACAGCAGATTGGACGACCAGTCGGAGATCAAGCACAGCCTCGGTTTAGGTCTGGATTTCAGCGGGTTGAGAGTGAATTTTAGCAAGCGCTTGGATGGCCAGGCAGACCGAAATATCAAAATTCATGTAAGATTTTCGTCTTCGTTTTAACAGCGCCCTATGTAAATGTTCTGCAACGAGTTAGCCGACCGGCCATAGTTGCTGTAACAAAATGAAACAGTTTGACCCTGTTTCTTTCCTTTATTCCCAGCAGCCCCATAAAACTAAGAAAACGGGGGCAATACGCCGATAATTTAACTGAATGAATTTATTGGGGATAAGCCTGCCTTTTTGGGCAAAATTATCCTCTGACATCTTGAGAGAAACGGCGGATGAAAACCAAAGATAGAACAGAACTTGACACAGGTCCGACAGAGATTTTCGCGGATTTAGAGGCTACCTTAGAACAGGTCGCCGAGACCAATCCGCGTATCAGTGACGAAGCGACAGAGCCCGGCAAAAACATGCATGACCTCAGGGCGCTGCTGGAGGTATCTCTGGCAACTAATTCATCTCTTGTTTTGGACGACGTTCTTCAGATCGTAATGCACAAAGCCATCGAGCTGATGAAAGCAGAACGCGGTTTGATTATGCTGCTGGACGAAAAAGGTGAACTTCAGACCCGCTGCGCTTTCAATCTTTGTAAAGAAGAAATGAATCAGGATGACTTTCAGATATCGAACTCTATTGCATACGAAGTCGCCCGGACAGGAAAATCAAAATACATTTCCGATGCCCTTTCTGATAAGAAGTACGCTCAGCAAAAATCAATCATAGAGATGCATTTGCATTCAATTATGTGCGTTCCTGTAATTATAAAAGAAAAAGTTATCGGTATTATCTATCTGGATAATTCCATAGAGACCCGGATGTTTCTCAAATCCGACCTTTACATTTTCGAACTTTACGGTCAAATGGTCTCAAACGCGCTTCACAATGCAGAAATCTATGAATCACTGCTGGTAATGCAGCGCTATAACGAATCGGTAATTGAAAAATCACCTATCGGCCTGGTTGTCTTAGACAGCAACGCTTGTATTTCTAAAATAAACTCAGTAGCACTGGAAATTTTAGAACTGAATAAAAGCCAGATAAAATTCGGCGGAGACGACTCTAAAGGCACAGCTTTCCTTGACATACTGCCCGAAAAAGAGAAACCTCGCTGGCAGTTCATGATTGAAACCGTTTTATCGAGCAACGAAGATTTCTCAGAGTCCAGATATTTCCATAATACCGGCTACGATGAAAAAGCCCTGTCTATCAAGATCTCGCCTATCTCGCACCTGCCCGGCGGCGGAGATGGCATAGTCATGACTATTGAAGATACCACAGAAAAAGTCATAATGGAAAAGTACGTCATCCTGTCTGAAAAGCTGGTGGCCAAAGGAGAAATGGCGGCCTCGATAGCACATGAACTTAATAACTACCTGGCTATCGCTTCCAACAACGCCGAGCTGTTGTCAATGAATGTTGAAAAGAAAAGTTATGACAAGGCCAAATTCAACGCCAGTTCGATTGTCGACAATGTCTTTAAGATTAAGCGTTTCGTCGACAGCATGATGGATTTCTCAAAACCAGAAACAGAATATGTCAGCTATAACATGAAGCACTTGATTGAAGATCTCCTGTTTTCTCTGCGGGTGCAGCCAAGATTTAAGAGTATAAACTTCTCTCTGGATATAGCTCACGACATTCCCAATATTGAAATGGATGTAGGACAGATTCAGCAGGTCTTGATGAATCTCTTAAATAACGGCGCCGATGCAACCGAAGAACGGGCGCTGGCAGAACAAAAAGCCGGCAACACCTATAAACGGGAGCTGACTATAAAAGCGAACTATATCAAGGCCAGCGAAAAAATAACTTTAGAAATCTCTGATAACGGCATTGGCATGTCAAAAGAAACGATGAAGAAGCTTTTCTCGCTGCATTTCACCACCAAGAAGAACGGTCACGGACTGGGCCTGGTGAATTGCCAGAAGATAATTGAGCAGCATCAGGGTAAGATTGTCCCCGAGTCAAAACCAGGCGAAGGTACAACATTTGCAATCAGCCTGCCCAGGCAGCAACGTAAATAGATTAACGGAAACCTCTCTATGATAAATATACCCGGGCTGACAGTTGGTCGTCAGCTGGGAGAAGGCGGAACGGCCTTAGTAGCAAGAGCCTTCTCAAAACAGCTAAACCGGGATGTTGCGCTCAAATACCCCCTGGATGAACAGGAACATGCGCTTGCAGATTTTCAGAAAACTGCTCAGCGGGAAAACGATCTGGTCGGAGAAATCCGCTTCCCGGGTATCGTACAGATTCATTCGTTTTCAAAAACTCCCCCCTATCTGCTGCTGGAACTCTGCCACGGAGAGACGCTGGACAAAATTGGCAAAGTTAATAATTTCAAAACTCTGCTCAATTTGATTTCTGCAATTTCTATTGACCTGGAATTCTTGCGTGTCGTTGGATTAATTCATTGCGACTTAAAACCAAATAATATCTTTCTCCCGGCAGACAGATCGCTGATTAGCGGCGACAAATTATTCTTTCTAAAGTTATCAGATTTTGGCTTAAGCAAAAGAGAATCTGAGCCGGAATCTGCCAGGGTTGGTCACGGCACTATCGGCTATGCCGCTCCGGAAACTATGGCCGGCTCGACCATCTCTCACAGATCCGACCTGTTTTCTCTGGGCGTTATAGCTTACCAGCTGGCTACGGGCTTTCACCCGTTTATTAATGAAGAGTCAGACCCGGTCAGAATCGAAAGCCGGGTGCGTGAAGAAATTCCCCCGCCCGTTTCCGATTACAGAAATGACCTGCCGGCTCAGTTCTCAGATTTAATAGACAGGTTGCTGTCAAAAGAATTTTCGGAGCGCCCGGAAACTGCCTGGTCTGTCTGTCAGGAATTAGAAAATCTCGGGTGTCCGTATCCCTTTAGAAAAGTTTTGTCTCCCTCGTTGCTTGTGAAACATGCCGACAGCTATCAGCAAGCCTTATCGTTTCTGGATATAAATATCAGACAGACCGAATTTCTCGAAGATGTTACAGGAAAAAATAAAGACAGACTGAGACTTATACTTAGAGCAAACTTTGACAGAAATAATCTCGAATATAAAAGCGGCCTGTTTTCTTTCGCTTCAAGAATCTATTGGCCGGCCAGACTTCGCCGGCAGGCACTAGCATTTTTTTCCAATTCAAAATTCGCACTAAAAAAAGAGATAGTAGCTTCAGCCATAACCAGCGAAAGAGAATCCGGAAATGATATCCCTCCGGGGACCTCTACCCTCTTTCAAAGCCTGTTAAGCAATGCCTTTATCAGGCGGATGTCACTAAAAGCGGCTGGGGATTCACTGACTAAAGGACGCCCGGAACTGACCGCAAAATTGTATCTGAAAGCCGGTAAGCTTGACGAAGCCTGTTTCCATGCACAGATATTCGCCGAGAGCGCAGTCGACGCTTATGAAATAGAAAGAAGCCTGCAGCTTATTGACCGCCTGGTTGATTTCGCCCACTCAAGAAAAACCGAATTTGACACCATCAGACTGCAAATGATCAAAGGGGATTTTTTAAGAAACAGCGGTCTGGCAGACGAAGCGACCCGGGCTTATCAAAATATCGTAGAACTTTACCGGGACAAACCCGAAGACAAACTTTTGGCCGAAGTTTACCGCAATCTCGGCAGAATACAAAAATCCAGACAAGAATTCGATTCCGGCATTGAATTTCTGAACAAAGCGATGGTCATCTATAGCCGTGAAAATGACGAACTGGAAATTTCGATAACGACCAAAGATATGGGCAGTCTTTATTGTGTAGCTTCAAGACTTCCGGAATCCATCAAGTACTACCGTCAGGCTCTGCACATACAAAGAAAATTGAATGCTGTTTCTGACGCTTCCACGACACTTCACAATATCGGCTCTATTTACGGCATGATGGGCAGGCTCAGCCGAACAGTCTGGCTGCTGAATATCTCGCTTAAAATAAAAAGAGAGCTCGGAGAGCAGGGAGATATTGCCAGGACTTTGAACAATCTTGGCTATGCTCATCAGCTGAGCGGCAATTTATCGCAATCAGTAAACTATCTGAAAGAAGCAGTTGAGATAAATCGCCGGATAGGCAGTAAGAAAGAATTGCTCTCAAACTTATGGAATTTGTCGGAAGTCACGGTAAGAACCGGCCGCTTATCAGAGTCGATCGAGTTCGTCAAAGAAGGCCTAGAATTAGCATCCGAGCTTAACATGAAACCGCATACGGCACATTTTAAAAGCAGCATGGGAAATATTTTATCAAGATTGGGACGCTACCATGACGCTGATGAATGCTATAATCAGACAGAAACAATTGTCGAAGAGATAAACGATAAAGTCCTGGAAATCCGGTTAATGATTTACCGGGCGGAGCTGCGCTGTCAGATTGGCGACAGTAAAGCAGCCTCAGAACTCGCTTCCGAAGCTCTAAACAAGGCCCGGCAAGTAAAAGCAAAATCCGAAGAGCTCTCGGCCTTGCTGGTTTTATTAAGAACAACAGACGAGTCAGAACATTTGAGTCGGGCACGTACCTTAACCAAAGAATTAAATTTAGACAGAGAAAACCTGCTGCTTGAGTTCTACCATGCCCAATTTCTTCTTGATTACAATGAACCGGAAAAATCTGTCAGCCTGATAGAAGAACAGTTGCAAAATATTGAAGAGCTGCAGGAAGATATCGAGCTGCCGGGGCTGATGGCTACAACTGCAGAAATTTATCTTGAAATGGATGAGCAGAGCAAAGCCAAAGCAATCTTAAATACTGCCGGGAACATCGCCCGCTCTTCGGGACTGCTTGACGAACAGGTCAGCATTCTATCAATACTAGGCAGCATAGCCTTCAGGCAGAGCGCTTATGAAGAATCTTACAAGCATTTCAAAGAAGCCTTGTCAATTTGCAAAGAGCTGGCCAAACATTTGAAAAACTCTGATGATATTCAAATACTGATGAACAAACCTAAGATAAAAAGTATGACAGATGGTATAAAGCTGCTGGGGCAAAAGATTGCCAGAAAAGAAAAGGCAGGCGTATGAACCACGCCTGCCTTACAAGTGAACTAATCGTTCAAAACCGAACTAGTTCTCAGTCAATGCTCCAGCCTATGGGAGCAATACGAGCTTCAAGAACTTCGACGGTCAGTTTGTAGTCAATCATTCCGAGCCACCTCCTTTATTAGTTCATTCTCCGCTAGTCATTCAGCCGAAGAATAAGTTTACGACATCCAATTACGATCCGGGCTAAATATAATTCTCTAATAAATTTCGTCAAGAGAATTTTTAGTCTTTAATTTAATTACAATGTGATGCGAAAATAGTTGGATTGTTTCAACTGGAAAAGTTTTCCGCATTGCAGCTTACCACCAGGACCAAAACTCGACCCTGATAAACGATGAAACCTTGCGCAAGGACAAATAATACAAAGACCTGCGGCCTATTTCTATCTTGGCATAGCCTGTCATCCCGTTATAGAGCAAATCAGCCTCGTTTTCGGCTACAACTGAAACCATAAAAAAAGCCCGGTTATCAAGCCGTGTGGCCTCTCTTGGAATGTGAACCACTTTCCCGGTAAAGACTTTATCGGGACAGGAGCGAACTTTTAGCATTACCGGCATATTAAGCTCAATCAGGTGAATATCGAAATCAGAGACAGGAACCAGAATTTCTATCTGCCGATTGTCCACAATCGACATCAGATTAGAACTTCCGGGAATAGCAGAAATCATCCCTTCAATCGGGGCAATAATTACCTGGGCCTCAAGCTGCTCTTTTAAGAACTGCAGACGGGCTTGCTGCTTGCTGATATCGGCCAGAATAACTACTTCCTCTTCAGGTCTGGGAGGGGACTTGAGCAGCGCCAACGCTGCTTTCTTATTAGAAAGCTCCGATTTAGCTATTTCCAGGGATGAGCTGGTAGATTCTAACTTGGCTGTGGTTTCAAGTTTTCTGGATAGAAGCTCGTTTATACGATCAAAATCGCGCTTGAGCTGCTCTGCTTTGGTTTTGGCTGCCTGCACCTGGGCAGTGGCTTCTTCTACTTGCTCTTTCTTGGGAGGTGCCCTGAGAAGCGCCAGCAGGCCTTCCAGACGCTCTAACTCGGAATTTGCGCCCAGGATGTCGTTTGAGACCTGATTTGAGGTCAGCGTGGCCAGCGTATCTCCCGGTATGACAAACTGCCCGTCCTTGACTCTTGGCACCAGTTCCAATATAGCCATATCCGTTGAAGCCATCTGCAGATAGCTGGACTTGCTTTCGGGGCTGCCACCGCCACGATGCAGCTTGCTCTCTAAGAGCCCGAATTCATTTAATTTCAGATTAAACTCTACGATCGGTCTTATGCTGACTTCACCTGAGACTCTATGGGGAAACTCTATTACGAAGAAGGCGACTACAAAAATGGCCAGACCGGTCAGGTACTTTAGAAGTCGCACGGGTTGTTTGAATATATTTTTCATATAAATCAGGTGTTGGACAGTTCCGCTTAAGAGACTGCCGATATTCTTTCTTAAGCTAAAAAATAACAATGCTGTCAGCAACAGGAATCCTGCGCCGCCATATCGGGCTATTAGAAAAGAACCGACCAGATATAGAATAAACCCGATCAATGCTCCCGAGTAAATAAGCGCCAAAAAAGCGTACCAGAAGAAGATTCTGCGCTCTCTGGCTGCTATTGCCAATTTTTCAATCGGCCAGCCCAGAAATCTTCTCTTGAATAGATTCCCGATATAAGCAAATGCTTTTGACCTGAGATTCGGGATATCCAGCCAGTCAGACAAAAGATAGTAGCCATCGAGTTTAATCAGCGGATTAAAATTAAACAGAAAAGTTATAAAAGTGACCAGGATTATCAGATAGGCGATATCGTTGACAAAACTTCCAATCATTGTCACCCGCCAGACAGCAACAGCCAGAGCAAACAGAATCATTTGAAAATACGGACCGGCGGCTGTAACTGCCAGGCGGTGAGATTTTTTTTCAAACAGCCAGGCGTCGGAAAGATTTGAATAAAAACAGGGCTGAAAGTACATCAGCAGAAAACCAATTTCTCTGACCTCTCCCCCAAAATAGCGGCAGATAATAGCGTGCGAAAATTCGTGCAGGGTGACAATTATAAACAGCGCTATGACGATTGCTATAATCGAGCCAAAATTGAAAATAGCAGATAAGCTAAAACTAAACTGGCTCTGGTTGGCCGCAAATAAAACCACGCCGGCAATTATTACCAGCGCTGACAGTATGAACCAAAAAAGAGAGTGAAACGGCCGGTAGAGTTTTACCAGAACATTTAATAGTCCGGTCGGGTCGAACGCTTTTAGCTTAATAAACAGAAGTCTGGAAAAGAGTGATTCTTCTTTACGGGTCCGGTAGCTGGCGCGGGAAATCTCCTGCTCGGAACGGTTGGTTTCTAAAAAGAAAAGTTTATCGAGCTGCTCCACAAAAGCTGCTACATCTTTCGTTTGAATATTGAGCTTAAACTTGTTTTGAAAGCCTGATGCTATAGACTCAAGCGAACTGGCGCCATCAAGCTGCTCTGCCAGCCAGTATTCCGGTTCACGCAGCCTGAAAAAATTATTAGTGATAGGGTCTTTGATATTATATACAGTCTGCCCGTCGA
>JADFLZ010000340.1 GCA_022564135.1 Candidatus Zixiibacteriota bacterium | reverse complement strand
CCCTGGACATGGCAGCAAACGATGCCCAGATCAAGATCCTCCTCAACCGGGGAGGACCCGGCGCTTGGCTCATGGGCCTTCTTGGAGGAGCGGCCCATAGTATCCCCGACGAAGTGATCATGGTAAGGGATGCTTGCGGGCAGACTCTGCCGGCGTATCTGCCTCGGTATTCGTCAATTCAATCGGCTCAGCCGAAGTAATCGACAATTCTTTAACATCAGCGGATCTCGGTACAAATTCCGTAACTGCAGATGAAATTGCAACAGGAGCGGTGGGGGTTTTGGAAATCGGCGGAAACGCCGTAGGCGGTTCTGAACTAATCAATGAATCAATTTTTAATGAGAAAATAGCTCCCGGAGCTGCTATTGATGTTACCAAAATTTCTGGCACAGCCGTAAACCTATCCTCAACTCAGACAATAACCGGCGAAAAACAGTTCGGTGACAGTACTATGAAAATAAATAGTACTGGTATAACAATTGGTACTAATTCTTTTTCACCTTCTTCGGATTATCTTGTCTATGCAAATAGAACGTACAATAGTGCTAGTACTAAATATGGTCATTATACAAGTTTGCAAAACATTAACACAGGATCTATGTACGGTTATCAGGTAGATTTGCAAAACATTAACCCAAGTCAAACAGCAATGTTCGGTGTTACAGTGAATGTTGGATCAACTTCCGATGGGGGGGGATATAGAACTGGTATTTACTCTGTTGTAAATAGTGGTCATTCTTCAGGAGTTCTTCAATACGCTGGTAGATTCTTTGCCGGAGATGAACTTAAAACACTTGGATTGTCCGTTGGCGTACAAGCTATTGCCTACGGAGGCACAGGATCCTCAGCTTATGGAATCTTTGCTGTAAAGCAAGGGACAGGTTTTGGTTATGCGGGCTACTTCTCAGGAAATGTCCAGGTAGTAGGCAATCTCTCAAAATCATCAGGATCATTCAAAATTGACCACCCACTCGATCCGGCCAACAAGTATCTTGTTCACAGCTTTGTAGAGTCGCCTGATATGATGAATGTATATAACGGAAATGTAACTACCGATGGAAACGGTGATGCTGTTGTCAGCCTGCCGGATTATTTTGACGCTTTGAACAAAGATTTCAGGTATCAACTCACAGTAATCGGTCAGTTTGCACAGGTGATTGTGTCACAAAAAATATCCGGCAACCAGTTTTCTATAAGAACAGACATACCAAATGTGGAAGTATCCTGGCAAGTAACAGGTGTGCGTAAGGACGCCTATGCTGAGGCGCACCGTATTAAAGTAGAGCCTGATAAGCCGATCGCTGAGAAAGGCTTGTATCTTCACCCGGTAGAATTGGGATTAAGTGAAACGAAACAACTCCATTATGAAATGCATAAGAATGAAGAGCTTGAAAGAGAGCGCGCGTCAAGCGAATCGACACAGGGACAATAATAGCCTAATCAGAATTAGAGAAAGCTAAGATACTTCCAAGGTCAAAAAACTAACAAGTTCTGGAGAAAACTTTGGATGCTGAATCTTTAAAAGTATACCGACAGGCCGAATTTTACCTGCGAACTTGATAACCGAAATGAATCAGTCTTGTCTTCGGTAAAGCTGCTGTTCAGAATAGTGCTGCCCTCGACAATTCGAGTTAAGTTTTCTCGCTTTGATTGTCTGTAATTTGCGACCGTATTGTACTCACCAAGTAGACTCATATTCTCTGCAAAAAACCATTCTGCTCCAAAAACTCCCGTTATTCCTGCCGACCAGGAATCATTTGTAGAATTGCTGAACCGTGCCTGGGTTCGAGAACGATTGTAAGACACACTTTCAGTATTACTATGTTGAAATGATAAGGCAGGACCAAATCCATAGAATACATTTATAGAAGCATCAGTTCTTGCGTAATAAATCTTTTGGAAACTTATACTAAGCCTACTGTTCTCAAACTCCCTTTCTCCAGGATTGAGAATTGTATCATTAAGAATTCTGAAAGTTTCAGAGTCACCAAAGTCCAGAAAAAATGTTAAGCCTAACCTGTAGGCCCTGTTATCTGCAGTATGTTTTTTGATTGACAAGGTGTTGCCTTGAAACCCGCTTAAGTCAAAGCTACGGTCAATTTCAAACTGCAGCGCCCATTTGTCTTTTTTTAGTGAGTTTTCTCGTGCCGATACTGCTGATGGCATTGCTATAATTGCTGCCAAAAATGCAAACGTAACCATCGCGAATTTAGTAGTTCTAAACATTATTACCTCCACGTTATTTAGAATGTGAATATACAACTTGTACAGCTGAAAGGCTGAAATCTTTCAGAATAAATTTAAACGGAAGGAGTGGGAATCGAACCCACCGGGGACAGTTATGCCCCCCACACGGCTTTGAAGACCGGGGCCGCCACCAGACAGCATCCTCTTCCAATTCTAAAATAAGCACTAAATAGCAATTTGTAAACGGCTCCGGCATAGTCACAAAATCAACTTTATGATTGACTAAACGCTCATTACGGCTCAATCTAAGGCCATGTCAGAGCTAAAACTCGATTCACCGCTGCAGTTCATCAAGGGAGTCGGCCCCAGAAAGGCCGAAGTACTGGCCTCACACGGCATGACCACAGTCCGGGATCTGCTCTTTTATTTTCCGCGCGGCTACCTCGACCGCACCACTATCTTACCGATTAAAGACCTGAGAGTTGACGAAATCGCTACTTTTATCGGTAAAGTCAGAGCCCACGGACAGCTCTATGGCGGCAAGCGTCGCCGCTACGAAGCTATTTTAGGAGACGAAACCGGTGACATTCAATTAGTCTTTTTCGACGGCGCCCAGTACTGGAAAAACTTTTTCAAAAAAAACATGATTCTGGCCGCCACCGGCAGAGTCAGCTACTATCGCGGCAAGCAGCTGATTCACCCCGACCTTGAACGCCTCGAAGACGACAGCGACCAGTTGATACATTCCGGCCGGATTATACCGGTCTATCCCCAAACAGCTAATCTCAATCAAGTTGGTCTGTCGAGCAAAGCCATACGTTATCTGACGAATTTGATATTTGCAAATCTAACAGAAAAACTGGCAGACTTTCTGCCCGAAGAAGTCCGCAGCGAGTTTGGTCTGATGGAGATTTTCCCGGCAATTGAAAAGATACATTATCCTGATGACCGCGAGAATATTGACAGCTGTCGCAGACGTCTTGCTTTTGATGAACTGCTCACCTTCCAGTATCTTGTCTTCAGACGAAAAGAGAGAAAGAGTGAAATCAGAAAAAAACATAATTTCAAAAAACCGGGACAATTG
>JADFLZ010000339.1 GCA_022564135.1 Candidatus Zixiibacteriota bacterium | reverse complement strand
CCTGTATATCAGTCCCGACCGTAGCTTCCGGGCATGAACGGATTCCAAGACAAGGCCAATTTCATCTGGGGCATCGCGGAACTACTGCGTGGCTCCCACAAGCAGCACGAATACGGGAATGCAATGCTCCCGTTTGTTGTATTGCGCCGTCTCGACTGCGTCCTCAACGGCCAGAGAGACGAAGTGAGAGAGACCTACGAGAGGTTCAAGGACAAGCTGGACGAAGATCGGCTAGAGAAGGTAGTATTGAATGCAGCTGGAGATATAGGTTTCTTCAACGTCTCGGCATACAATCTGGAGCGGCTGTCTGAGGATGCCAAGAACCTGAAGCTCAACTTCAACGCCTACGCCAACGGCTTCAGCTCAAACGTCAGGGAGATACTGGAGAACTTCGATCTGTCCGAAGTGGTTGACAAGCTCGACAAGCAGGGGAAAGATGCTGTAATCGCTGAGCTTGGCGCCGGTCGCACCGACAGGTCTGGCGACAAAATAAAAGGCGTCGGTCTGACCGATAAGCAAATCGCCGAGATTGAAAAGTTTCTCGATGCCGCCAGTGGCTCTGGCAATGCGCTCGATACTGCCGAGAGTTTGTTGGGTTCTGTCGAAGTTTCAGCCGCAGGCATCAGCGATTTAAAAGCAATCGAGTCGCATCTGTCATCAATGAACATAGATAAAAGCAAAACTAAAATCGACCTGACCATCGTGCGCGGCCTGGCCTATTACACCGGGCCGGTATTTGAAACGACACTTTTGGATCTGCCGGAGTTCGGCTCGGTCTTTTCGGGCGGGCGCTATGATAATCTTGTCTCGCGCTTTACCGGACAAAAAATTTCCGGCACCGGAGCTTCAATAGGAGTCGACCGGCTTCTGGCGGCTTTAATAGAATTAAAAGCGCTGAAACTTGAACAGTCAATTTCAAAAGTTTTAGTAACCGTAATGGACCCGGAGTGTCTGCCTGATTATCTAAAAATGTTGTATAAAATTCGCGAAGCCGGAATTCCGTCGGAGATTTATGTCGGTGACTCCAAAAACATCACCAAGCAAGTCAAGTACGCCGACAAAGTGGGGATTCCGTTTGTGGTGATAGTTGGCTCTGATGAGTTTGCGGCTGGACAGGTTACTATCAAAAATCTCAAAGCGGGGCAGGAGAAAGCCAAAGATACCTCAGACCGCGAAGAGTGGCTCAAAGCCGAAGAGATTCAGGTAACGATTTCAGCAGATAAGATGGTGGAGTATTTAAAAAAAGAGTTGGGGTGATCCGTCATTGCGAGGAACGGAGTGACGCGGCAATCTAATCCAAAATTCTACTTGCTTTCTAAACAATCAAAATTACCTTTATTCTATGGATAGATGCTACCAACATGATGATGTGATGTCGATTAACAGATGCGACAAGTGTGAAAAGTCAATTTGTGAAGAGTGCTCATTAACACATGAAAAGAAGACACTTTGTCCAGAGTGTAAGCCGAAGAAAAAGGAATCATGGTGGTTTGCTACTTTTAGATTCATAGTAAAACTTGTTAGTAAATTTATATAATACTTAAAACTAATGCTTCTTTAGGTGGGAGGCCGCCAAAGGCGTGTCCTCATCTGCCCTTTTTCAGACCGTCACCCTTCGACAAGCTCAGGATGACTGCTCGCCACTGCGCTGGGTGGCCCATCATTTATGGTGGGTACCTGTGAGGAAGGCACTTCTTTCAATGACACTTTTCCGTTCTATTTAGCGTTTGTCGGGTGGCGTAACCCTCTATGAAACTAATTCATTCTTGATGCGTATTTATCAATGAAAGTGAAAAAGTTCATAACAAAATTATTGATTATTGTCTCACTTCTTACGCTTGTTCTCTATGTTGCTGCTCATATTTTTGTGCCGGGAATAATAGATAAAAAGTATAATAGAGTTTTTTCTAATCCTCCATATAACGTTGCTTCACTAGAAGCCACGAAACTTCACGAAGAGCTGCTTATAGCGGATTTGCATTCTGACGCTTTAATCTGGGGCAGAGACCTTTTAGAAAACAATGACCGAGGGCACGTGGACATTCCACGGCTCTCAGAGGGCAATATTGCATTGCAGGTTTTTTCTGTGCCCACTAAAGTACCAAAGAAGATAAGCCAATGGGGAACAGACCCCGACCAGCTCAATTTGATAACTTTATCAGCTATAACGATGGCCTGGCCAATATCCAGTTGGTTCAACTTAAGCAGCAGGGTTACTCATTTGGGCAATTATCTCAACGAAGTCGCGGAAGAATCGGGAGGTAGATTTAGAGTCATCAAAACTTCTTCAGAACTTAATGAATTGTTTAAGGTGCGTGAAAGAAAGAAAGAACTTACAGGAGGAATTCTGGCTATTGAAGGACTACATGCCTTGGATGGGGAAATAGAGAACCTTGACCAGTTTTATGTAACAGGATATCGAATAATGGGATTGGTGCATCATTTTGACAACATGATAGGCGGGTCATCGTATGGTCTCAAAAAAGGCGGCTTGACAAAATTCGGAAGACGTGTAATAGAGAAAATGGACGAACTGGGAATAATTATCGATCTGGCACATGCCTCTGAGCAGCTCATCGAAGACGTATTGGAAGTTACCAGTCGACCGGTAGTAGTATCACACACCGGAGTCAAAGGTACCTGTAAAAGAACTCGAAATCTTGGTGATGACCAAGTTAGGGCGATAGCTGAAAAGGGAGGCCTGATTGCTATAGGGTTTTGGAGAGGTGCGGTATGCGGAACACAACCTACCGACATTGCCCGAGCAATCAGATATACTGTTGAACTTGTGGGAATTGAACATGTCGCCCTGGGATCAGATTTCGATGGTGATGCTATGCCCTTTGATGCTACCGGAATGGTTCAAATAACCGAGGCTCTTTTAAACGAAGGTTTTTCAGAAACTGAAATAAAGAAAATTATGGGGGAAAACTTAATCGGATTCCTCTTGGAAAATCTTCCTGAAAATTAGAGCAGGGTGCGCCACCCCACGGTGCTATGCTATTTATAGTGGGTTCCTGTGTTTGAATTTAATGAGATTGCTTCGTCGCTTCGTTCCTCGCAATGACAAGTTCCCTTTTACCTTGACTTGAATATACCGCCCGCATATTATCCCACTCGTTAGCCGAATTTTTGAACCCAGAGGCAAAAAAACTGAACGGAAAGCTACAGCAAGATTTATGTCCAGCCCTTCGACTTCGCACCGGACGACAAATCAAGCCTACGCCGGTATTGATATTGGCGGCACCTCTGTCAAATTCGGCCTTTTCTCGCCC
>JADFLZ010000338.1 GCA_022564135.1 Candidatus Zixiibacteriota bacterium | reverse complement strand
TTGAAGAAAAGACATATAGCGAAAAAGATTTTCTCCAGTCAGGACTTACTGCTTTCAGAGCTGCAAATTATGAAGACGCCATTGCTGATTTCACCGAAGCAATAAATTTAGAGCCAAGCTATTCTCAGGCATATTTCAATAGAGCTATGACTAAACAGCAGCTTTATCTGCAGGAAGAGGCCGTCGAAGATTTTATCAGGGCAGCCGAAATTTACAGATTCAAGAAACGTTTTAGTAAGGCTATTACTTCCTATAACAAAGCTCTGAAAATAGATGACAGATCAATACCAGCTTACCTTGGCCGAGCTGAATTATACCTGGCCAAAGGGGAAGAAATCGCAGCCCTGGCAGATTACGACAAAGTAGTAAGAGTTGACAGAAGAAATTTTCAGGGATATTTCGGTCTTGGCCAGGCTCGTTTTAATCAGGGATTTTACAAACAGGCCATAGGTCATTTCAGAAATGCCAAATCGGTGGATAATAGTGACCCCTATGTCTATCAGTATCTTATGCTTAGTTACATGGCACTTGATAAGTTTAAGAATGTCAAAAAATCCTATGAGCAGTTTCAGGCAGTTGCCAGCAAAAAACAAATGAGCGAAATGCGTCGAAACAAACGATATGCTGCTGCTATCAAGGCTGCTGAAACACAATAACAAGAACAAAATCAATTCAAACCCGCCATTTATATAAAGGCGGGTTTTTTTCTGCCTGCATCTATCAAAATTCGCAAATAGCTGCCTCAAGAATGTTGCCATAGCTATCTCCGGAATGTATAATCTCAAAGACAATCAAACAGCATAATCTTAAGGAGATAACGATGCCAAGAATTTTAGCAATAGCTTTGCTGGTACTGCTGACTGCCCTGCTGACAACAGATTTGGCCCAGTCACAAAGAAACAACGAAATAAGATCGATGCTCAATCAGGGCAAGTATATACCTGATATCGGTACCTTTATGCAGGTCGGCAGTAATTCGCCGGCTGGATACAGCTGGGATGGAAAGCAGCTGTTTTTCAGATCTTCTTCATCGAGTGTATCTCAGATATACAGGCTTACAGCCGAAGGCTGGCCCTACCAGTTAACTACTTTCGAAGATGGCATAGACTTTTTCCGGCTCTCTCACAGCTCCACTATGGGCATAGTCGGAGCTTCAACAGGCGGCTCGGAGCAGTCTCAGCTTTATCTGATGGACACCAAAACCGGCAGGATTATGCCTCTGACAGACGGCAAAGATATTCAATATGGCTCGGTAACCTGGTCTCATGACGATTCACATATTTTTTACAGGTCGAACAAAGAAAATGGTCAGGATTTTTTCATCTATAAAATGGATGTCAATACAGGTGAAGCCGTAAAAATATTTGGTGATACCGCCGGTGTACGCGGCTACAATGCTATCGCAGATGTCGGTGCAGACGGTAAATTCATGCTTATCTATCGATTTACATCGAACTCCAATGATGACCTCTACTTGCTGAATTTAAGCACTCTGGAATTTACTGAACTAACGGATGATGACGGCGAAGTTCTTTACCTTTCCCCTACTCTCATGCCTGACAATAAGACAATCTGGCTGACCTGCAATGACAACGACGACGGCATCTCGCGCATTGCAACTCTGACAGTCGGTTCACCCCAAGTAAATTTTATAGACGATGGCTGGATTGACCCAAAGTGGGAAGTTGATGGTCTTGAATTTTCCAGGGACTTTAAATATATGTCTGCCGAAGTAAACGAGGATGGCTATGCCAGACTAAAACTGCGTGAAGTAGACTCAAAAAAGGAACTGCCGAGCCCGCCTTTAGACGGCAAACTGGGCGGCGGATATTTTGATGAAAACGGCTCCTGTATAGTTTCTTTTCACGGACCCACCCGAGCCCCCGATGTCTGGAAATGGAATCCTCAATCAAAAGAACTCACACAGCTGACGTTTTCTATTTATGCCGGCATAGACCGGGATATTTTCTCTGAACCAAAACTTATCCACTATAAGAGTTTCGATGATTTGGAAATTCCGGCATTTCTGTATTTGCCTCCTGATTACAAAGAGGGTGAGCAAATACCTTTTGTGGTCCACGCCCATGGCGGACCGGAGAGTCAGTTTACACCCGGCTTCATCAGGAATTTCCAGTATCTGATTCTTAACGGGTACGGCATTATTGCTCCCAATCCGCGAGGTTCATCGGGCTACGGCAGCCACTATATGAGTCTCGATAATTACAAAAACAGAAAACTTTCACTCAAAGATTACAAAGCAGCAGTAGATTATCTGATAGAGAACGGCTACGCCAAAAAGGGCAAGATTGGCATTCGCGGCGGTTCATATGGCGGCTATGTGGTGATGGGCATGATTACTGAGTATCCTGACTTATTCTCAGCAGCTATTAATATCGTGGGTATTGTCAATTTCAAAACATTTTTGGAAAATACGAAACCTTACAGAAGAGCCTTACGTGAATCTGAGTACGGACCACTAAGCGACCCAGAATTTTTGAAATCAATCTCTCCCATTCACAAGGCCGACCAGATTAAAACACCCCTTTTGGTAATTCATGGCGAAAACGATCCGCGAGTTCCTGTCGGGGAGGCGCGCCAGATAATTGCGGCCATTCAAAATAATGGCGGCGTTGTTGATTCTTTGATTTTCCCGGACGAAGGACACGGCGCTTCCAAGCGCGTAAACATTATTGCAGAATACCGCAAACAGGTAGAATTCTTTGACAAACACTTAAAATAGCTGGCTTAGGCAGCTTTAAATTGCTTCAAATAAAATAGGCGAGTAAAAAGTTACTCGCCTATTATTTTGATAATAACTCTTCATCTGAGATAATGGTGATCAAACTGGTTTTATTTGACCAAGGTACTGTGGATGCTTTTCTGCAGGAATGATCACATCCAGTCAAAACCCAAAGCTTAAATTAGTACGAGCATTAGGGGGGCGCTCCAAAGTCAGACGCAAAGAAGGCGCCTTTCTGGCTGAAGGCGTACGCCTATTAGAAGAAGCACAGGCGGCAAAATGGCCGTTCCGGTTTGTGTTGTTTTCAAATGGATTGAGTGAACGCGGTCAAGCCCTGATCGCGAAATTAAGGTTTGGGGGATGCGAAGTTGAAGAGGTTGAATCCCATCTTTTCCAATCCGCAAGCGAAACAGACTCTCCACAAGGAATCCTGGCCGGCCTCGACCAATCATCCGAACCATCGCCACAAAGTATAACGCCTGGCCCGTGCTCGTCTGCTACAATTCCGCTGTCGACCGATCATCCCACAACCGAGCA
>JADFLZ010000030.1 GCA_022564135.1 Candidatus Zixiibacteriota bacterium | reverse complement strand
CATCTTCCCCGGACTCGGATATCGCCCCGGTCTCCCGTAAACGGCAGAGTCACCACAGCCGGCTGAATCGCACCAACTTCAAAAATGTCCAGTCCGGAACGATATGGCATAAAAAATTTTGATCTCATATCTATCCAGTATCTGTAGGCCGGATGATAACTCAAAAAATACGGCTCACCCCATTCACGGTTTAAGTTCGAGGCATAACCGCCGCCAGCTGAGTTATCAAAGCGCATGCCCCCGTTTGAATCACCGGCTGCTTTCGCCCACCAGCCGTCATCTGCCTCACCAACCGGATTGGTGCTCAGCGCTCTCCACATCCAGACGTCTGCGGTATCACCATTTGTATAATGTCTGCCGGCTTGCTGGCTGTTACCCAGATGACAACTTTCTAAGCAGCCCGAACTGCTCCTGTGAAAAGAAACAGCTAACTGGTCCTCAAAATAAACTGACTCCCCAAAAGTTGACGTGATTGCACTGTCGGATTTTTGTTCTATCCAGCCGCTGTTAGTTTTAAGCAGCTGGCGATTATACGACCTGTTGTTATCGCGCCACTGAAATAAAAAGAAAATATGCTGCCGGTTTCTAAAACTCTTGATTAAAATATTAGTAGAGCCATTATCAAAATTGTCTCCGCCGCTTAGCGCTACCAGTACAGAATCTATACCATACCATTCTCTTGTGCGGGCAAGACCATCAAGCACGATATTTCGGTTCATCCTGCGGCTGGTTAAGGTCACCTGAGTATTCACAAATTCAGCAACTCCCCAGGAAGCCATAGTGCAGATAAGAATAAAAGCTGCCAGAGCAGCCCAAATTCTCTTACCCTCTTTCGACCTGTAAGTAATTCTGTGCTCATTTTTGTCTCTTTGAAGAATGTGAACTACACCGTAAAAAACAGAAACCAGCAGCACTGCCCAAAAGCTGATCAAATGCATGTTCTTAAGTGAAGCATAAGCAAGTTGGCCGGTAATCTTTCCTGAATATACAAGCAGTCCCGATATAATTGCCAAAAACAGCAGCAGATATATTATAAAAGCAAAATTGCTCCGCCACTTTACGGCAATATTTAAGTTCAGCTTTTCCGAATGCTTTTCTTTAACAGAAATAATTCTCAGAGCGATTCTTATTGTCAATAACCCCGCCAGCGCTGTCCCGGCATAAAAGTGAAGCAGCTGAGTGTTATAGTCAAACTCTATAGTTTGCAGCCATAGCAGCCATTCAGGCAGCGGCAAACGGTTGCCAAACAGCATCAGGCGAAGGCCTGTAATTGACAGGTAAGAGAAAACTACAAAAGCCAGGGTGTTAATAATTCTTATAGAAATTTTCAATATAGAAAAACTCCAGTTTCTATTATAATCAAGAAACAAAACTTTTCTAAGCTATGCTATCAGTAAAAAGAAAACCCGACCGCGCTGGTAGCGGCCGGGTAATATATTAGGAAACGTTATGGCCTAAAAAATATCAGCTGCAGCCCGAGGTGGCGCCGCAGGTATCGCATTTAAGGCAGGTGCCGTTGCGTACCATAGTAAACTGCCCGCACTCGCTGCACATGTCACCTTCGTAGCCTTTTAATCGCGCTTCTCTGATTTCAAGGAGACGTCGTCCTTCGATTGAAGTTGAAGTAGAGGTAACTGTTGTTTGGGTAAACTCAAAATGCGCCGAGGCGCTTTCAAATTGTTCATCAGCAATCGGACTCTCCGTCTGTTTAGCATTGGCCTCTACTCCTTTATTTTTATCAATATCAACGCGGTTAATAGATTCTTTATCAGATCCGTTGCTGCTGCCATTTGCCTCCCCGTTGGACAAATCCTGTACCAGATGACGGGTGCGAATATCATTTTCGGTCCGTTTTCCGGTCGGTACTTTCCTGTTGGCAGCCTGCTTAATTTCTTCTTCTTCTTCAAAGTCCATCGGCTCACCCAGAGTATCGCTGCGCAAATCCTCTTCGGACACCTGCGCCAGATCATTGCGTTCCAGATAAGAAATAGCCAGCTCACGGAAGATGTAATCGATTATAGAAGTCGACATCTTGATAGACTTATTTCCCTGAACCAGGCCGTTGGGCTCAAAGCGGGAGAACAAAAAGGCGTCGACAAATTCTTCTAAGGGAACACCATGCTGAAGACCCAGCGAAACTGCAATTGCAAAGCAGTTCATCATGGAACGGAAAGCTGCTCCCTCGCGATGCATATCCAGGAAAATCTCACCCAGAGTGCCGTCGCTGTATTCGCCGGTCCGCAGATAAAGTTTGTGCCCGCCGACAACTGCTTTTTGGGTATAGCCAGCCCGTCTTTGCGGCATACGGCGACGTTTGGCTATATAGCGGTAAATAATTTTCTCTGCCATCTGCCCGGATACTTTTTCAACTGTCAGCGGTCCTTCGGCTTCGTCTTCTTCAAAAAGCTTGGAGCTTAGCGGCTGACTTAGCTTGGAGCCGTCACGATACAATGCGATTGCTTTGTTCATTGTTTCCCAGGACATGCGGTAAGCTTTTTTGACATCATCAATGGTCGCTTCAGATGGCATATTAATCGTCTTGGAGATAGCTCCCGAGATAAACGGCTGCGATGCCGCCATCATTTTAATATGAGCTTCGTACCTGATATATCTGACACCTTTGCGGCCGCACTTGTTGGCACAGTCAAATATCGGCAGATGTTCCTCTTTTAAGTGAGGAGCACTCTCGAGCGTCATGGTGCCGCAGCAAAATTCATTTGCTGCTTCAATCTGCTCACGAGTAAAACCCAGCTCCCGCAGCAGATTAAAATTCCAGTCTTCCGTGACCTCTTCGCTGAATCCAAGGGTATCCCGGAGAAACTCCTCACCCAGTGAATACTTGTTAAAGGCAAATGAAACATCAAAAACGTTTGCCAGCGTCTTTTCTATCTTATCTAATTGTTCTTTTTCAAATCCTTTGGCTCTCAGCGACTCATGATTAATAAAGGGAGCGCCTTTGAGAGTCTTCCGTCCGGTAGCATACAGAATAATCTCTTCGTTCTCTTCTTTAGTGTAGCCAAGTTTATCAAGCGCTACCGGTACCGACTGATTGATAATCTTAAAATAACCGCCGCCGGCCAGTTTCTTAAATTTCACCAGTGAAAAATCCGGTTCAATACCGGTGGTGTCGCAATCCATCAAAAGGCCAATGGTGCCGGTCGGGGCAATTACCGTCGCCTGGGCATTGCGGAAACCGTAGATTTCTCCCTGTTCGATGGCTCTGTCCCAGACCCGTCGAGCTGTCTCTAATATTTCTTCCGGAATATAATTCTGATTAATTCCTGTAGGTTTGATTGTCAGATCTTCAAATTCAGACTTCTCGGCGTTATAGGCAGCCCGCCGATGATTGCGCATTACTTTCAGCATAGATTCACGATTCTTAAAATAAGCCGGAAATGGTCCCAGCTGTTTGGCCATTTCGGCCGAAACGACATAGGACTGACCGGTCAGCATAGAACTCAGCGCTCCGCACCAGGCATAGCCCTCGGAAGAATCATAGGGAATTCCCATACGCATCAAAAGAGTACCCAGATTGGCAAACCCAAGTCCAAGCGTGCGATAGTCATAACTTCTCTGGGCAATCGGAGCTGAAGGAAAAGAAGCCATAAGTACAGAGATTTCCAGAACTATTGTCCACAGCGAAATCGCATGCAGATAGCCCTCAATATCAAAGGTGCCGTCACTTTTGAGAAACTTGATTAAGTTAATCGAAGCCAAGTTACAGGCAGTATCATCAAGAAACATATATTCCGAGCAGGGATTGGAGGCATTGATACGCCCTTCGTGCGGACAGGTGTGCCATTCGTTAATGGTAGTGTCAAACTGAATGCCGGGATCGGCACAGGCCCAGGCCGAATAACATATTTTCTCCCATAACTCTGCGGCCGGGATTGATTCATGAACAGCACCATCGGTGCGGCGAATCAAATTCCATTCACCGCCTTCCTGCAGCGTCTTAAAGAAATCATTGGGAACTCGAATAGAATTATTAGAATTCTGACCGGATACAGTCAGATAGGCTTCACTGTCCCAGTTTGTATCAAGTTCAATAAAGTCAATTTCTGCTATCCCCTGATTTGCCAGACCGATTATTTTCTGAATATAAGCAGTCGGCACCGAAAGCTGTCTGGCTGTCTTAAGCGCCAATTTTAATTTTGAATTTTTACCCGGGTCAGTTTCAACAGCAGCAACTTTATCTTTACCGGTTATTTGGGTGGACTCAAAAATGTTCTTGAGTTGCTGTTTTATAATTATGGAGCCGGTGACCAAGGCGGCTACTTTTTGTTCTTCAACAACTTTCCATGAAATAAAATCTATTATGTCGGGATGGTCCAGATCAAGACAGACCATCTTGGCCGCACGCCGGGTGGTGCCGCCTGATTTTATGGCGCCGGCAGCGCGGTCTCCGATTTTTAAAAACGACATCAAGCCCGATGAATTTCCTCCGCCCGAAAGAGGTTCTTTTTCTCCCCGTAAATTGGAAAAGTTTGTGCCGGTACCTGAACCGTATTTAAAAAGACGGGCTTCTCGCACCCACAAATCCATTATGCCGCCTTTGTTAACCAAGTCATCACTAACCGACTGAATAAAGCAGGCATGCGGCTGAGGGTGTTCGTAGGCGTTCTGAGCAGTTGTCAGATTGTGAGTCTCGGGGTCGACAAAATAATGCCCCTGAGCTTTACCGGTAATACCATAAGAATGATACAGTCCGGTGTTGAACCATTGCGGTGAGTTGGGGGCAGCAATCTGTGCCGCCAGCATGTAACATAGTTCATCTTCAAAAGCCTGTGCATCCTGGGCTGAATCAAAGTATTCGTATTTCTCGCCCCAGTGTTTCCAGCAGCCGGCTAAGCGACCAAAAATCTGCCTGGCGTCTGTCTCTCTGCCTGTGAGCTGCTCTCCGGATTCATCCAGTAGTGGCTGCCCCTTGTCATCATTTTCAGGCACTCCGGCACGGCGAAAATATTTCTGTGCTAAAATATCAACTGCTACCTGCGACCACTCGCTCGGTACCTGAATATCATCATGCTTAAAAACTACTGAGCCGTCAGGATTCTTTATTTCTGAAGACCTCTGAGTGAACTCTATGCCATCATAAGGCGACTTGCTTTCTTTGGTAAATAAACGATCTATCTTCAACTTTTCCCTCCTGCAAAAACAATTCGAAAGAGCTCACTTAAGACAAAATGGCCTTGGGCATTTCTACTTGATGCAATCACAACTCTCCAAAAGTTTCTATTTATGATTTACCGTTACTGAAGAAGCAATAACTACTTCACCACAGAAGTCTTTCCTAATCTTCAGCGGGGTAGCCAATATAGCCTGAGTAAATCGGGGTACTAATAAAATTCAAACATTTTTTCATTAAAATTAAAATCGGTTGTCTCACAGCAAGTTACAACAAAGCCAGCAGAACGAAAAGGTTCGGTTTTAGTAACATTGACGGCTTAGTCCATTCGGCTAAACCCGTAAGTTTCTGAGTTTCAGAAAAATAGAGGCCTAACTTATTGCAGTTGTTTCAGAACCCTTATTTTTGATTTATGCGATTTGTAACCGTTTTCCCGATAATGGATTACAGGGTTACCCACATACCATCTACAGGCTATGCACATTTTTGACTATTTGCTGGAGTCATTATATTAGAAAAACCTCCTTTTCAGCTTCTATTTTCTCATAATAATGACGTATTACAGTCTTAAAATAGGCAGAAATGCTTGGAAAATAAATCACTTTTTTAGCATTTTTCCCTTGACAAAAAAATGATTATTGTTAAATTCACTGTGCAATCGGAAAGTGTTACTCTTTCTGTGGATTACCTAATATCGTCCACCCAGGCAGGAACTATTCCTGCTTGGGTTTTTTAATTCCATTAAGTTCCCAGGCTGATTCTGGCAGGCATCATAAGTCACGATCTAATACATTACAAATTTGTGTTCTTTTCCGTTGACATCACAGCTGATGTTCTCTTATAATGTCATCAACCAAAAAGCTAAATGAAAATGGTTTTCATTTAGCCGTTATAATTGAAAACAGTGGAGAGTATACAAATGTACTTCAGAAAAATCTTCCTGGCGGCTTTGATAATTCTTATAGCAGCCTCTGCAGCTAACGCTGACCGCAGAAAGTTTGTCTGGACCTATCAGCCAATTTTGCAGCAGCCTGACGGAGTAGACCTTGAGTTTTATCAGACAACTAAACTGAGCACCACCGACAGCTGGGAATACCGTCTGGAAATTGAACACGGCCTGGCTCCTAATTGGGATTTATCAATTTATCAAATTTTCAGCCAGAACGAAAACGAAGCGCTCAAATGGGATGCTTTTCAGCTGCGCACCAGGTTCCGGCTACATAACGCCGGCAGTAAGAAATTCGCCCCTGTTTTCTATATTGAATACAGAAGGAAAATAGATCTCAAAGCTCAAAATAAACTCGAAGCCAAATTGATATTTGGATCTGACTTCGATAAACTTTCTATCGCCATAAACCCGGTCTATGAATTTTTCTGGGCGCCGGGTGACCCCCGACACGAATATGGGCTGGATATTGGCCTGAGCTATGAACTCAGCTACAAATGGTCAATAGGAGTAGAGTCTACCAGTAGATACGAACTTATCAAAAATGCCGATAACGAAACAGCTTCCTATCTGGGACCGACCTTCTCGTTCGCTTCAGGCCCTGTCTGGTATAGCTTTGGCTATGCCTGGGGGATTACTGACGACAGCGACGATGCCAGAGCCCGCTTCCTGATGGGAATCGGACTGTGATATCAAGAGTTACCAGCGCACTTCTTTTCGGACTGATTATCGCTCTATCGCATGGCTGCGGCGGATCAATTGTAGATGAAGAGTCTACCCCAAACAGCCGCCTTTTTGCAGCTTCCTGTCAGAGCTGTCACACTCTTCCCAAGCCAACAGATAAAAGTGACGAAGAGTGGCCTCCTCTGGTAAGAAAGTATGGTGAACAGGCAAAACTCACCGGCGAACAGATCGACCGCATTACCATATATCTTCTGGCAAATAACTGATAAGAATATTACCTGTCTGGATCGTCCTGCAATGGAGATTGACAGTCAGTCAGATTGCTGATACCTTTTTAAGCCTATGAACCTGCCCAATAAGCTGACTCTACTGCGCATAATAATCGCTCCTTTCTTTATGTACTTCTTCATTTTAGACAGCTTTTACTGGAGGCTGCTCTCGCTGGGGCTTTTCATGGTAGCCGCTCTGACTGATTTGATTGATGGCTACTACGCCCGCAAGTTCGGAATAATAACCGGTTTCGGGCGGTTTATGGACCCATTGGCTGATAAGATTTTAGTATCAAGCGCTTTGATATCATTTATTGCACTGGGCTATGTTTCGCCCCTGCCGGTTATGCTGATAATAGGTCGTGAGTTTTTGATTACAGGACTGAGGCTTTTGGCAGCTTACAGCAGCGTCGTCATTCCTCCCACCTGGTGGGCCAAAGTGAAAACTTTTATCCAGATAAGCCTGGTGGGAGTGGTTCTTCTTTATATAAATTTCGTGAAGTCGCTTGAGTATTTTGACAGCCCGGCGCTGGAGTTGTTTTCGTTTGATTACCGCTATTATTTTAATCTGATGCTCTGGTTTACAGCTGCCATTACTGTCGGCACCGGCATCGACTATATTGTAAAATATTCTTACATGATCAAGAAAGTGCTGAAATAAAATCAGAATGAAAAAATTCACAGCCAGAATGTTAGCCACAGGTTTTTGGTCGGGCTATTTCCCGATTACACCCGGCACCTTTGGCTCTATCCCGCCCTGGCTGATAGCTTTTTTTCTGATTCAAAATAATCAGCTTGGGCTGATTATTGCAGCGACAGCTGCCACTATTGTTTCGGTCTGGTCTGCCGGAGAGGCTGAAAAAGAGCTGGGGCATGATGCCCGCAAAATAGTCATCGACGAATGGGCCGGCATGTTTATTACGCTGTTGTTTGTGCCTTATTCTCTTATTAACTATGCCATCGCTTTCTTTGTTTTCAGAGCGCTGGATGTCGTAAAAATTTATCCTGCCAGACAAGCCGAGCAGCTGCCCGCAGGCTGGGGCATAACCATGGATGATGTCGTAGCCGGAGTGCAGTCAAATCTGGTCACGCATCTCATAATCTGGCTGATTAAGCAGTCGAGTTCAATATGATAATTGCTGAAATTATAACCATCGGCGATGAACTGCTGCTGGGAGAAACTACCGATACCAATGCCGGCTACATTGCCAGAAAGCTGAGCGGCATCGGTCTCTCGGTTCAGTTTAAGAGTACGGTCGGCGATTCGCTCGAGAGAATCGAAGAAACCATCAGACACGCCTTAAAGCGAGCACAGCTGGTAATCACTACCGGCGGTCTGGGACCGACCGATGATGACCTGACCAAAAAAGTGTTGGTCAAATTTTTTAAAAGGCAGCTGGTTTTAAATGAACAGCTGCTTGAAGAAATACGTGAGCGCTACCACAGACGCGGCATAGAAATGCCTGCCATCAACGAAGAACAGGCACTGCTGCCAAATAATTCAACGATTTTCAAAAACGATATCGGCTCGGCGGCTGGCATTGGAATCATCGAAAATGACTATTATTTTATTTCCCTGCCCGGGGTACCCACCGAGATGCGTCATGTATTGGATAACGAAGTAATCCCGTTTTTGGCTAAACAAAATTTTGGCCAGGCCATAAAAATTACGACCCTGCGCTTAAACGGTATAGTTGAATCGTCTCTGGCAGAGATTATCTCAGCTGAATTAGAAATAGAGCCGGGGGTCAAGCTGGCCTATCTGCCATCAGAGAGCGGCGTCGATTTGCGCATAGTAGCCACAGCTGACAGCAAAGAAAAGGCCGAAAACAAAGCGCAAAAACTGGTCAAGCAGATTGAAAAAAAAGTCGGCAGATTTGTATATGGCTATGACAGCGACAGCCTGCAGTCGGTAACTGGACAGCTCTTAAGTGACAATGACAAATCTTTGGCAGTAGCAGAATCCTGCACCGGCGGCAAACTTGGCGAGATTATAACGTCGGTGCCAGGCTCATCAAAATATTTTGCCGGAGGCATAATCGCTTATTCTAATGATGTCAAAGTATCGGAGCTTGGCGTAAAGAAGACTACTCTGAATAAATATGGAGCAGTATCAGCAGAGACAGCCATAGAAATGGCGCTTGGCGCCAGAAAGCGTTTCTCTGCTGATTTCGCCCTGTCGATAACCGGCGTGGCCGGTCCGGGCGGCGGTACAGACGAAAAACCGGTCGGCCTGACTTTTATTGGCCTTGCTTCGGCCCATAAGTCATTTGCCAAAGAATTTAATTTCGGCCGAGACCGTGAAACAAACCGTGCCCGCGCTTCTTATGCAGCTTTAGAATTACTGCGAAAAGATATTCTGGATTTAGAGATAGAATAGAATAAAAAATAATGCGCTTATTTATCGCCACACCAATCAGCCGGCAAGTTGAAACTGAACTGGCCAATATAATTTATCAGCTAAAGAGCGTAGCCGGCAATGTCAGATGGGTCAAGCCAGAGAACATACACCTGACAATTAAATTCCTGGGCGAAACAGACGAATCATTAGTCGAGCATCTTTCACAATTAATTGATGAAACTTCACAGGAAACCAATATTCTGGATTTTAAATTATCTAAAATTGGCGGCTTCCCCAACCTGATTCGCCCCAGAGCATTATGGGCCGGCCTTGACGGAGACCATACTGAACTGGAGCGGCTGGCCGGCAGCCTTGACCAGCGGGTACACAAATTAGGCTATGACAAAGAAACCAGAAAGTTCCGGCCGCATCTTACTTTAGGCCGGGTCAAAAAACCACAGTCGCTGCCGCAGCTGGCGCATTTTATTGAGAATTATAAAATCGAAGCGATGCCTTTTCAAATCGACAGGCTGACCTTGTTTAAATCTACGCTGACACCGCGCGGTCCGATTTATGAGAGACTTCATGAAGCCTTGTTTAAGTAAAACTCGATAGTCCGGTTATCAGAAAAGTAATCCCCAGATAAATCAGAAAAACCGCACAGGCTAAAATCATTGACTTAAGAACTTTCCCTACAAATAGTTTTCTGCCGCTCCATAAAATAATACTGACGGCCGTGTACCAGACAAAATCAGACAAAATGTGCCCGAAATAAAACACAATCGGCCCCTGTGTTCCCAGACGCTGCGAATCTACCAGCAGACTCAGTCCGACCGTTCCCCACCAGACAAACCAGAACGGATTTGAAAGAGTGGCAGTAATTCCCTTACCGGCCAGCAGCCGGCGGCTGCCTTTTTGCGAACTGTCGATTGAATCATAACTCAGACTATTTTTTAAAATGTCCCGGCCCATGGACAGACCCATCAGGATTAACGCCGCGCCGCCAACAATTGCTATGACTTGAGTCACTAACTCGTCTTTGGCAAAGGCGGCAAGGCCCAGCACCAGCACTAACACCACCCCTATTTCAGCAATAGCATGACCCACAGATATAATTATGCCGGTGCGCCAGCCATGGCGGGGTGTTTCAGAAATACCGACTACCAAAAGCGGGCCGGGCATCATTGCCCCCGAAAAGCCGACTATAAATGAGTTAAAGAATACCCAGCTTAAATCCATTAAATCGGCCCTGACTAATTGCCTTTGAAATCAGGTTTGCGCTTTTCCATGAATGCTTTAGTGCCTTCGGTCTTGTCGCTGGTGCCGCAAACTTCACCAAATTTTTTCATCTCGAGCTGGCAGCCCTCAGCAAGAGTCATTTCAAGACCGCCGTTTATACATTCTTTGGCTTTCTTGATGGCCAGAGGTCCTTTGGAGGCTATCTCATCGGCCATAGCCTGAGCTTTGTCCATCAGCTCTTCAGGCTCACAAATTTCATCGACTAAACCAATGCGGTAAGCTTCATCGGCTCTTATCGTAGCACCGCTTAAAATTAACTGCATCGCTTTGCCTCGTCCCACTATACGGGCTAATCTCTGGGTGCCGCCATAGCCCGGAATAAGACCGAGACTGACTTCGGGCTGCCCCAGCCTGGCTTTGGTCGAGGCCAGCCTGATATCACAGGCTAAGGCTAATTCGCAGCCGCCACCTAAAGCAAAACCGTTTATAGCTGCAATAACAGGCCAGGGGAAATCCTGAATTGTCTGCATCAGTTTCAGGCCGTTTCGTGAGAGAGTTTCGCCGCCGGCCTGATCTTCGAGTTCAACAAAGTTTACAGCCAGGGTCAGGGAAGTGATGGATTCAACTCGCTGACCTCCGCTGACCGAGTGGTGGACCCGACGCTTGCGTTGAATGATCCCAACACGGAGTTGGGCTTCGCGCCGGTGCATGGCAGCTTCCGTATCCACTTGACGCAGAAATCGACCGGCCTGCGTGTGACTACCTCGATCAGCATCGACCTCGACGGTATCAACGTCGCCACCGACACGACGCTGAATAGTCTGGCCGCCGACATTAATGCGGTGGCGAACGTTTCGGCCGTGGTCGATGCGGACGGGCGATTGCGGATCACTTCCGATTCGAATGACTTTGAATTCACGTTCAGCGACGATACCAGCGGCGTGCTGGCGGCGCTTGGATTGAATACTTACTTCACCGGATCGGACTCGACGAATATCGCCGTGAACTCGCGGCTTAACGATGTGGATCTGCTGGCCGTCGCCCAAAATCACATTCCCGGCGACAACGGCAATGCTTTAGTGCTGGTCGCCTTGCGAAATCAACCGTTGGATTCGCTCGGTGGCGAGAGCCTCACCGAGTTGTGGAGCCGCCACGTTGAAGAACTGGCGATCAAAGTCGATCAAGCCAACAGTCAAGTGCGATCCACCACGCTGGTGCGCGAAACATTGGAATCACAACGTCAGAGTTTCAGCGGCGTGAACGCGGATGAGGAAGCCATTGATCTGCTGATCTACCAGCGAATGTTTCAAGCCAGCGCGCGATTCCTCTCCATCGTTGACGAAATGATCGATCAAATACTAAGCCTCGCATAAAGATGATCGTGATTCCCCTACCCCCTGATCCCTGAACCCTGACTCCTGACCCCTGACCCCTGACCCCTGACTCCTGACTTCCGTCCTCCGTCCTCCGTCCTCCGTCCTCTGACTCTCCATTTCCCACTCCTCGCCCGATACGACACCATCCGGCCCGGCCTCGCCCGGCAACCCAACCACAAACACGTTGGGCGCGTCATCCCGCAGCGACGTAAACGCCATCGCTTCACCGTTGGGGCTCCACACCGGCAGGCGGCTGTCGTTGGCCTCGATGGACAGGTCGGCGCCGACTCGCACGGGCGTCGGCGCGCCGAGGGCCACGTCGATGGTCATCAGGCTGCGGTTGCCCTCCGCGTCGAACACGGTTATCGCAATCTGGTCGCCGCGCGGGCTCCACCGCGCCGATGTTATC
>JADFLZ010000029.1 GCA_022564135.1 Candidatus Zixiibacteriota bacterium | reverse complement strand
CTCAACTCTATAGGACAATCATTGATGCAGTTCAGCGTCATGGTGCACAGATGGACGACCAAACCCTGCTGCTGGCACGTGTCCAGTAGACGTCTTCATAGGAATATAGAGTGTATGACCTGTCCCCGGTTATTGTACCACTTTTTATTTTAGTTCTATAACAAACCTTGTCAAGTTATATGTTGGTTGATAGCTTTCCGGTAACCTCACACTCGTACAACTACCGAAATCATTGATAGATATCCTTGTCGCTGATTAGCATCCAATAAGCTTGCTCCCCCCTTTAGACTCCTTTAGAACCTTTCAACCTCTGGTTGACTATTTTCGGCAGACAGGATGAGTCCAAATTCGGAATATTCTTGCCTTTTGTCAAACAAGCCCCTCTGAAGAATCTAACTCTAACTCTGGATCGATATATGGGGGCAGGTCACTGAAAGGTGCCTTTCAATTCATCTCCTGGGTTAGCAGGTCGCGTATCGTTTTGGAAAGGGTTTCTGTGTTAAGCGCCACCCCTTGTCCCTCAGGTAGGTTTCTATGTTGGTGCATCCATACAGCTGGGAATTGGGGAAGCTCTTCCCATGAGGCTTTTGAGTCATACAGGAAGTACATGTCCCAGGCGATGTTATTGATGTTGAGAACCATTTTCCACGTTTCACCCGTAAGCTTTTTCTCATCCCAAAAGCGATGAATGCGACTGTCATTGATTTGGATCGACAACTCTTCAGCTTTACTCCGATCATCAGCCGGAAGTATCTTGAGCCATATAATGTACGCGCTCAAATTTTCGTGCGTGTTGCTTTCTACGACATCTCTTACGACGGAGAACCCCCGTCTACAGAGCGGTCACGTAGGTGACATCAGCGCAACCAAACGAACATGCCCGCTATCTTTGAGAAATGTGTCTCTCAGTTCATTTATATCGGACAAATCCAATAGCGCCAGTTCACTTCTTTGTAGAGAGTCGTTTTCGTGCTCATCAACAACGGACGTGTCTGCTGTCTGAGTTTGTGTTTGGGTTTCACTTTGACAGGAACACATGTACAGGAAGAGAAAAGAGAACGTGACGACGTGTGCTCTGCGTAAGATTTTCTTGTATATCAATTCTTCCTCCGTTCCGTAGGCTGCAGTTGTGACCTGCCCCCGGTTATTGTACCACTTTTAAGTTAGTCCTACAGCAATCCACGTCAAGTCATATGTTGGTCGATAGTTTTCCGGTAACCCGACACGCATACAACCACCGAAATAATTGATAGAGATCCTTATAGCTGATTAGCATCCAATAAGCTTGCTCCCCCCGGTAGGACTCGAACTCGCAACCCGCTGATTAAGAACAAGTCGAGCTGAGACAGCTATACTGCTATCATGGTCAAGTAATTTGTTGGTTGAATGGATTCAGGGGCAGCAGGTCAATAGTTGAGTGAGCTATGTGGTCGTCTCGAATATAGTATTGCCCTGCGTTCGATCAGGGTATCTGCTTCAGGCTTTTTTAATTAAAATTTATTTTCAGATTTAATTATTTGCGGCGGCCTTTGACCAGGCCGGAGAGGTGTCTAGTCCTGGACCGGAGAGCCGGCGGGTGCCTTTTCCTGAAATATCCGCTATCCATATTGAGCCGTCTGTTGTAGAAAATGTCAGCCACTTGGAATCAGGAGAAAAAGAAGGCGAGATAGTATAGAGGCTGGTTCCTACCGGTGGCGTGAATACCAGATAATCTGCTGATAAGTCAGGATTAGTGATATAGATGCCGGGATTGTTGAGGTCGTTTCTGACATAGGCCAGCCAGTTTCCATCCGGCGACCAGCATGGAGCAACTTTTTTAAGATTTCTTTCTGACCTGACACGGATCGAATCCTGATGGATCATATATTCATTGCTTTTCAGAATGACCAGTCCTTTCGGCTTAAGATCATAGAAGGCCACAAAAGCAACATCTCCTTTGGCATTCATGGTTGGCGCAATCATGAAATCGGCCATGACCTGCCAGTCCTTTCGTAAAAGCTCAATGTCGCTGCCGTCAGGATTCATAGTGCAAATCTGGTAATTCGGCTCAAAAGCATTCACGTAATTGGCATTCATGTCTTTCCAGAAAACGATTTTTTTGCCGTCAGCGCTCCACTCCGGATCGCGGCAGCCCAGACCATCGGTAATTCTCAGCCACCAAAATCTGTTGTTAGCGTAAGCAGAATCAAGAAAGGCTTTAAAGATGTCATAGACTTTATGTTTGCCGCCCATCATATCCGGCCCCTGCAAATCAACCGTGCCGGAGCGAGTGAAGAGAATTTCTCTGTTATCTGCTGACCAGGCCAGGCGGCCATCGCCATTGTTCACATCGCATATTTCTTCCTGGCGACCGGATTTAATATCCAGGACCCAGACACTTTTCTCTCTTAAGAAAGCAATTTTGCCCGAGGGCTCACCGATAGACCCTGCCAGTTCAGCAGGCATTTTGTCGGCTGCCGATGAAAAGGAAAAAGCAGCAGTAGCCATAAGAATCGCTGCCATTAGACAAATTAATATCCTGTTAAGTCTCAAGCTGAACACTCCATTCTTCAGTTTTATCAGGGCAGAAAGATAGCCGGTCGGATTGGAATGTCAACCTCGACAACGGCCGTTTCTACCAGTTGAAAAACTTCTTTAGTTCAATTCTGCCGCGAACACCAGAGAGCCCAAGATCAACTCTGCTTTCGATGTTACCGGCATAGGAAGCTACTACTTCCTGATCTTGAGAATTATACCAGGCTACATTGTTAAAGTTCAAGTAAAGGTAGTTTACATCTACTCCAAGAGACATTGAGCCGAAATTCAAGGGATATTCGGCACCGGCACTTAGCGACAGGCCGATATTACTGTCTTTGAAAGTAGCATTTATGGCCGCCGGCAATGAGCTCGAAAGGTTGATATTTTGATACTCATCCCAGACATCCCAGCTGACCTGATAGAAGCCGATTCCGGCGCCTACTTTGAGAGCAAGATTGGTAAGATGATTCCCTGCGCTGGGCGGATTGGTCAGATAGAAATGCAAGGCCGAGGTCAGGCCGTAAACTTTTATCTCAGAGATAAGTTCTGTTACTGTGGTATTGCCACTGGGAGGATTATAGGCAAAATTGCCGGACTCATTCTGTCCCAGCTTCATCCAATATTCACCGCCAATGGTCAGGGCAAGCTTCTTTTTAAACATCCAGCCAAATTCCAGGCCAAAAGAATTAGCCTTGTCGAGCCAATTTATCTGGGTGGTCGGAAACTGGGCGCTGGTGTAAGTGGCAAAGTCATTGTAATCATTGTTCTTATTTATTCTGTTCAGGGCGTAGCTGCCGGAGAGCCAGTACAATTTTTTGTGCTGCTCCTGAATTTGATTAGATTTCTTCATATAACGGTCTATGATTTCCTGCTCAGTTAACTGAGCCGCAACTGGCTGGGCCAGAATTGCCGCTGCCACTATGGCCAAAGCTATGAGTTTAAGACGCATCTTTGCCTCCTGATTTGAGATTCAGATTTTTCTCAATTATCGGAACGATTACGCTAATACTTGATTGTTGTGGTTACTGGCCGGGACTTATGGCCAAAACTGTATAGAAAATGACTCTAATTAAGCTGCTGCAATGATGATGGGCTAGTTAAGTTATTGAGGAGACACGGCTTAGCCGTCGCTTTTTGATAAAGTGATTTCTTTCTGAGCCTGATATTTACCTTTTTTGTCGCTATAGGACTGCAGGCACTCTCTATCTGCTTCTAAAAAGAGCAGCTGGGCAATGCCTTCGTGGGCATAAACTCTGACAGGCAGTCCTGAAGTATTTGACAGGGAAATGGTGGCATAACCTTCCCATTCTGGTTCAAATGGCGTGACGTTGACCACTACTCCACAGCGGGCATAAGTGGATTTTCCCAGGCAGATAGTAATAATATTGCGGGGGATTTTGAAGTATTCACGGGTTCTGGCCAATACAAAAGATTGGGGACTTATTAATATTGAATCAGCTTTTATGTCTTTAAACAGGGCAGAATTATCTGCTTTGGGATCCAGTTCGCTGGCGCCATTTGGCTCAAATATTTTGAATTCATCTGCCAGGCTTATGTCATACCCGTAAGATGAAACTCCATAACTGATTCCGTTTCGAATTTGGGTTTCTTCAAAGGGATTTATCATCTCATGATTTCTGGACATTTCTATTATCCACTGGTCAGATTTTACCGGCATTTCAAATTCCTTTCAATATTCTTGGTTTAGTTACTCTAAAAATAGCAAATAACAGTCTAGTTGTAAACCTATCTCCAATTGATAAGAGGTAGCTTTTGGTCTTGACGGAATATTTAGCATGGTGTATATTCATGAGTGGGTGATATGGCGCAAACCGAATACTTTCCTATGCATAGAACAAATTGATAGTTGAATTCGTATAAAATAAGAGAACTTTTCCTAAAGTAGGGGAGTTTCTTAGTCGATGAATGAAAAGAATAGAAAAAAGTCTAAAATTGAGAACATTTTTCAAGGTTTGGATGTGCTAACTTTAAAGGTAGTAGGATATCTTGAGGACGATGGTGATTGGGCTGCTCATTGCCTCGAAATGGATTTAGTCGGTTATGGCAAGACGTTTAAGAAAGCGTCTGTGAACCTAAAAGAGCTAATAGAAATGCAGATTGATTTTGCGATTTTTATGGAGCAGCCGACCTTGATATATCACCCAGCCCCACCAAGGATTTTTCAACTCTACGAATTGATGTTAGAAAGTTATTTGCAGCATTTTACGAGCAAAAAACAGAAATCAGATAAAGACCTTAGAATAGCAAATTTCCCGCTTCCTTCTATTTCACGCAAGGCAGAACCATCTTTTGTCCCGTGTTAAACCCTATAAATTCCACGAATTAGTAAAAGTATAAAAAAGTTTGATCCACGCTTTGAGGTAAAGGTAAAGCAAGGAAAAGGGAGCCACCGTATGCTTTACCATCCCGATATTAATGGGCAGGCAAAATCATTTCCTCTGGTATGTCACGGTAAGGGTGATGAAATAAACAAGAAATATATCAAGGGTATAATTAATCGATTTTGCTTGCCGGATAATGTTCTTTGACAAGCTAGTCTTTCTCCAAATAACAAACTCAAACTATTCATTGCGTATCCGAAATTGATAATTCTCTAACCTCCTCAATTGACATCACCCATAAACTGATGCATACTCAAGGTCATAAGATTATGACTGAAAAGGCAAAAAAAGAAGAAAAACGCGGGCTCCTGATAGTATACACCGGCAACGGCAAAGGGAAGACCACCGCCGCTTTGGGAATGTGTGTCAGGGCAGTTGGCTATGACTGGAAAATATCTATCATACAGTTTGTCAAAGGCAGCTGGAAATACGGCGAACTTAAAGGGATAAAGAAACTTGAGCCGAATGTTGAACTGATGACGGTTGGCGAAGGCTTCGTAGGCATTGTCGACGACACCAAGGATTTCAAAGAGCATGTCAAAGCCGCCAAAGAAGGCATAATTACTGCTATCGAAAAAATTAAATCAGAGAAATTCAATATCGTTATTTTAGATGAACTCAATGTCGCCCATAAACTGGGTCTGGTTAGTCAGGAAGATATTGAATCTGTTCTTAAAGCTAATCCGCCCAAACAGCATCTGGTCATAACCGGCCGGGATGCCCCGGACTGGCTGATTGAGAAAGCTGATTTAGTCACAGAAATGAAAGAGATCAAACATCCTTACCAGCAAGGCATTATGGCTCAGAAAGGGGTCGACTGGTGAGAGTGGCAGTCACCGGCGCCACCGGCTTCGTAGGCAGGCATCTGGTAGAAAGACTTCTTCAAGACTCGCATGAAGTTACTATTGTGGCTAATCGCAGGTCCGGAGCAAATTTATTTTCTGACAGAGTCAAATACGCCAGAGGTTCGGTGCATAACGAGCATGATATGCAGCAAGCCTTTGCTGACTGTCAGGCAGTTTTCCATCTGGTAGGTATAATTGCCGAGACCAGAAAGAATACCTTTGAAAAGACTGTCAGACAGGGCACCAAAAATGTAATTTCTGCCTGCCGGCACAATAACGTAGAGACTATTATCTATTTGTCGGCACTGGGCACTTCTGAAGATACCGAGTCAAAATACTTCGCAACCAAATGGGCAGCGGAACAATCTGTGAAAAATTCCGGTCTAAACTGGACGATTTTTCGTCCCTCTATTATTTACGGACGCAACGATGGTTTTCTGGCGATGATGTCAAAAATCATAAAGCTTTCGCCGTTCGTTCCGATATTTGGTGATGGTAAATATAAACTTCAGCCTGTTTACATAGGAGATCTGGTCGAGGCTATGGCCAGGTCACTGGCCATCAAAGAGTGCCAGGGAGAGACAATTGAAATTGGCGGAGCAGAGCCGCTGGAGTATGTAGAAATTATTAACTCGATAAAAAAAGCACTCAATAAAAAACGAATGAACTTATTCATACCAATGGCGGTTATAAAACCTGTTGCGGTGGTGCTTGAGAAAATTCTCAAACCGTCGCCTTTGACAACTGACCAGCTGATTATGCTGGAATTAGGCTCTGTTTGCGATTTGAGTAAGATGAAAAAGTTATTTGAAATTGATCCTGTCGGATTCGATGAAGGACTAAAGAAAGTTTTGGAGAATTAAATTAATGTCTGAAAAAAATTACGATGTCATTATTGTCGGCGGGGGACCGGGCGGATTATGTGCCGGAATGTATGCAGCCAGAGCTATGCGTAAAACCGTCTGTCTGGAAAGATTTTTAACCGGCGGTCAGATTGCACTGACAGGTGATGTCGAAGACTACCCCGGTTTTGAGCATATTTTGGGCTCGGAGCTGGCCAAGAAATTTACAGACCATGCCGTAAAATTCGGACTTGAGATTGAAAGAGAAGAAGTTGCAGATATTTATAGCGAAGGAGATGACCGTCTGGTTCGCTGCGAATCAGGGAATATCTATCGAGGCAAAGTGGTTATTCTGTCTACCGGCGGAACACCGGTAAAACTTGAGATTCCTGGCGAAGAAGATTATAGCGGTAAAGGTGTTTCATACTGTGCCATCTGTGACGGCGCCTTTTTTAAAGACAAAGTAATTGCGGTAGTTGGCGGAGGGGATGCTGCTGTTGAAGAAGGCACCTTTTTGACCAAATACGGCTCAAAGGTTTACATTATTCACAGGCGTGACCAGTTCAGAGCACAAAAGATCATACAGCAAAGAGCATTTGACAACCCAAAGATAGAAATTATCTGGGACACGGTGGTGGATTCGATAAACGGCGATGACAAAACTGTCACAAATCTCAGCCTGAAGAATATCAAGACCGGTAAAAATTCTGATTTAGAGGTCGGTGCAATTTTCATATATGTAGGATTTCATCCCAACACAGGCCTCTTAAAAGGACAGATTGAAACAGATGAAAACGGCTACATTCTGACAAATGACCATATGGAAACAAACATCAAGGGAATTTATGCCTGCGGCGATGTCAGCTCCCAATTGGTCAGACAGGTAACGAATGCTGTCGGCGACGCAACCACGGCTGCGGTGGCTGGTGAGAAGTATATGGAGGAACTTGAAGACAAGTTAGCCCAAAGGGTTTAATCTCTCCCGTAAGTCCTGATTAGTCATTTACTTGCATTAGCCCTATTCGTCGCAAATACTGCCCCGCTTCTCTCTTTCTCCTTGCAAAATTGGTGGCTACTTGCTATATTCCTGATGGCGATACTAACCTTTTTCGAATGGCAACCGGGTATGACAGTCATTTCGATTATTTACTCATTTCGAGGTTTTCTATAGATATGGGAGTGGTGTGCGCTGGACCTCCAGCCGCCTGACGTTAGAGTCGGGCATCCCCCCTCCACCACTCCCTTTTTTATTGTTCAAATTTAGCTAATAAACTCTTCTGTCAGTCTGACGATAATTACAGAGACTGTGAGAACAAAATAGCTATGTCTATAATTAAAAAACTTTTAAAACCCAGCCTGTTGTTACGCCTGACAAACGTAATTTTTCTGCAGATTATTTTTGTCTTTGCAGCTTTGGTAATAATCCTCTTCAGCCCGGCAGAAGAAATAAATTTTGCAGGGCAAAAAGATATGGTTCTAAAGAGCTTAAGCAGAACCACCCAAATGATAGCTGCGGTAGTGGCCTTGCAGCCTTATAGTGCTAAAGATCAGCCGGTTTCTGAAAAAATAAGAGAAATGACTGATGATATTCTCCTGGCAGAAAAATGGATAGTACATGCCGACCTGTTCATTTTGGATGATAACGGTAACTACCGAAAAGTTCATTCCTACCATTCTGAACTGGACCTGGAGGAAGAGAGCATTCTTCTGCCCCCGGAACCGTTTAAGTTCACTAATAATGACGGTATTATCGGTCCGCTGTATACTGAAAGCGATTATTTGGGATATTTTTACCCGTTTGAACTGCGTAAAAACACCCTGGCTACAATCGGAGTAGCTGTTAATCATGAGCTTCTAATTTCCAATCGTGCAAGTGTCAAATATGCCTTATTATTAATTTTCCTGGCAGCAACTTTGATATCCCTCCTGACAATATACATGCTGGTCAAGTGGTTCCAGGAGCCTATGAGCAAGATAATCAACCGCATGGATAAAATTGCCGAAGGCGGCATTTATTACCAGATTGATGCCGAGGGTAATCAGGAGACCCGGCAGTTGGCCAAAGCATTCAATGAACTCTCAGCTCAATTGTATGACAGTAACCGAGAGGCGGCTCATTATCATGACAGGCTTTCGGAAGTAAATAGAAGCAATCTTACTTCTAAAAGATTCCTTTCAGCTCTTATCAACAACTCACCTGATTCTTTGATAGTTGCCTCCGCCGACGGTCAGATAATGATTTTCAATAATCAGGCTATTAAATCTTTCGGGTATGAAAGTGACCAGGTTATAATAGGTCATGGCATACAGGAATTATTCACCCAGTCGGTAGATGAATTAATCAGCAGAAGCCAGGATTCTGCCTCAGACAAGGGTATCGAAGTGCTCTGCTGGAAAAAAGACAAATCTTTATTTCCTGCTTTCGCCAAGATTTCGGCCATCAAAGTGGCCGATAGCTCGGAGTCGGCCTATCTGTTTATAATCAGGGATATCACCGAAAGTAAGACGTTTCAGCAGATGATGATTCGCTTAAACAAAAACTATACTCGTGGCGAGATGGCCGGCGACATTGCTCATGACATCAATAACTATCTGGCTGTATTAATGGGGAATGTTGAATTGATCCCGATGTTTCTGAAGAAGAATAATATGGAAAAGGTTGAGCAGAAACTGGCCCAGATGAAAAAAACTCTCGACAAAATTAACAACTACACTTCCGGTCTGCTCGACAGCGAGCATGATGACGTAAAATTCGTCAGAATACACGTAAATCAGATTATAGAAAACGTGCTGGCATTTTTAAAACCGCAGAAGAGATGCTATGGCATAAATGTTATAACAGAATTATCGACCGAGCTGCCGGTCATTGATGCCGACCCGGCCAAACTACAGCAGCTTCTGGTGAATTTGTTCTCCAACTCCTGCGATGCGCTGCATGACTGTAAAACGGAAAAGACAATCCGAATCAGGACTCTGAGTTCTTTCACCAATGGTCAGCACATGATTCGGATAGAAATAAACGATAACGGTTCTGGCGTTGCTGAAGAGAAAAGAGAAAAGCTTTTCATGGAGAGATTTACGACAAAACGTAAAGGGCACGGCATCGGTCTGATAACCTGCCGCCGTATAGTAGATGCCCATGGCGGTTCTGTCGGCTATGACTTTACCAACGGAACTACATTTTATATTGAATTACCGCAGAGCCAGGGGAAATCAACAAAGAGCAGCGATACTGCTGAAGTTTCGCTGTCACCACAAGTCACGAGATCCTAACTTTTACTTGTTCCTGCCAAGATAGCAGACAATCTTTTTGCTGTGAAGGCACCGCACCAAACATCGTATTATAAATTCAATCAGAATGTTATTGCAGTAGCGACGATTGGTCTGGCGCTCTTAATTCTGTTTGTGACCTGGCTGGGGGTACAGCAGAGCCGGCGGGACAGTCTTGATCTGCTTATTTCACAGGGGGCATCGTTTACAGAGGGTCTGGCACAGGCGGCCGAGAACGCTATAAAATCTGAACAGATAATAGATTATTATGTTCGCCAGAGATTTGCAGAGCTGATAAGAGGACTTAACCTGAGAACAGCGGCTAAACCAAGCTCTGATTTTTTGAGACAGGCCTCACTTGACCAGCAGATCGAAGGAATTTACATTTTTGATAATCAGGCAAAATTAGTCCACGGTGCTGCCGCACACCAGCATGATGAAGGCTTGCCGGAATTCATTTATGAAGAAGTCGCACAACTTATACAAAGCCCTGAAAATAACTTCGTACTTCTTTTAGACGAAGGTGATGGCGCCGAGCCGCCGATACACTACTATCTTGAAATTACCAGCGGTCTCCACCGGGTGATTGTCATTGTCGATGATGCCACGTTTTATGCCGAAGCTCTTCGGGAAACACAGATTGGCTATCTGGCCCAGGGCATGGCCAGAGAAAAAGGGGTAGAGTATATAATTTATCAGGCCCCCGAAGGCATCATCTTTTCATCCCGCCGCAGCGCCAATCTTTTGTCTATCGAATCTGATCCGTTTTTGAGTGAAGCTCTCGAGGCTGATACAATCTCTTATCGTGAAATCGAATTCGAAGGTGAGCCGGTGCTGGAACTGGTTCGGCCGTTTTCTTCGCCGGATTTCAGATTTGGCCTGCTCCGGGTCGGTTTGTCTCTTCAGCAATATCTGGCTATTTCGCAGGGTTATAACTTGAGACTCCTGATTATTACGCTGGTCATGGCCGCCTTAGTTCTGGCAACACTGTTATTCTTAAGAGCGCGCAGAATCAAAACCGAAAGCGAAATGAAGTATGAAAAAATAAAATCTGTAACGGACAGGATTTTTGAGCAGATGAAAACCGGCGTGGCGGCCATTAACCATAAAGGCGCTATAACTCTGACCAATGCTGCTTTTGAAAACATAATTTCTATGCAGAAACTTGTCGGGAAAAGCTGGAATGACATAAGCCGGAAAATAGGACTGAATCTGGAGAAGCTTGAGGCTCTGGGTGATAAGTCGACCGAGCCAGAAGTAACTGTCAGCATAAACGGACAGAAAAAAGTTCTGTTAATTGCTCTGTCCGGACTGGGCGGTTCAGAAAAAGAAGAGGGAGAGATTATTCTTGTTTTCTATGATATCACTAAATTAAAAGAGTTTGAAACAGAGTCGGCCCGGCGCGAGCGCTTATCAGAGATGGGCCAGCTGGCCGCCGGAGTGGCTCACGAAATTCGGAATCCGCTGAATGCTATTTCTATCGCGGCACAGCGTCTGGCCTCAGAATTTCGCCCGAGCGAAAACGAACAGGAATATCTGAGCATTGCAAATAATATGAGGTCTGAGTCTAAACGGCTGGATAATATTATCACTAAATTTTTGGCGATGGCCAAGTCAGAGCAAAAACAGACCGAAGAGATTGACATCAAAGAGTACTTTTTAAATGAAATAAAAGTTCTGGAAGTTGAGGCGACAGAACTGGGCATAGAGCTGACTTTCCAGATAGAAGACGGCCTCAAACTGACTGCGGATAAAGGCAGTCTGATGCAGCTGGTCACAAATTTCTATAATAATTCCAAAGAAGCTTTAAATGGCAAGCCGGGTAAATTTATGATTTCCGCCAGCAGAACCGAATCAGGCATGATGATTTCTTTTGATGACTCTGGCCCCGGGATTGAACAAGATGTTGCCAATGAAATTTTTCGACCTTTTTTCACTACCAAAGACTCCGGCACCGGTCTGGGTCTGCCGACCATAGATAGAATTGTGCGCGAACTGGGGGGACAGGTCAGGCTGGAAAAAAGTAAGCTTGGCGGCGCTAATTTTGTGGTGACCCTGCCGAAATCTTAGTCAATCCTTAAAAAGAATTTATTTAGCAACCAGTGTTTTCTGTTCTGCCGGGTCTTGATTCTCCGCCTTGCGGAGGATTGTGACCCTGCAGTTCGGAGTCAAGTCAGAGCGCAGGGTCACATCCCGACTTTGTCGGGACAAGACCCTGCACGACCAGCAAGTTTTTTATTTAGCAACCAGTTTTTTGATCCATTCAGTGCTGACCGATTTTGGACGCGTGATGGGCGAGCCCAGCGCTCTGTTTAAGATCAGCTGTGCCAGCATGCCCAGTGACCTTGAGACAGAAAACAAAACCGTATAATATTCAAATTCTTTTAAGCCAAAATGATAAAGAATCGAACCGGAGCCGGCGTCGACATTGGGCCAGGGGCTTTTGGCCTTGCCGTGTTCTTTTAAAACCTGGGGTACGATTTTGAAAACTCTGGCGATAGTTTTAAATACCGGGTCATTGGGCAGATTGCTCTGGCCGAACTCGTGAAAGGCTACAAAGCGGGGGTCGGAGACTCTC
>JADFLZ010000337.1 GCA_022564135.1 Candidatus Zixiibacteriota bacterium | reverse complement strand
CCGTAAAGGCTTTTAGGGCCGGTCATGACATTGTACTGTTCGGACAAGATTTTGAAGATACTGTAGAAGCCTTTGACTATTTCGTCAGAGCCTGCCGCGACGGAGATATTTCGGAAGAACGGCTTGAATCCGCCCAGCAGCGTATTTCCGGAATTAAGCTAAAACTGGACAGTAACGTGTTACAGTAACATAATGGAGCATGTCGCTGTTGAAATTGATAAACAAAAAATCACTAATTGTTCTGGGGCTGAATTCCGGTACCTCGGCCGATGGCATTGACCTGGCGGCCGTAAAAATAGTGAGGTCAAACGGAAAAGTTTCTGCCAGATTTATTAAAGGCAGCGCCAGAAAATTTTCGCCGGAACTGCGCTTAAAAATTATAAAATTGTCAGAATCGCGATCTGTCGTCTTAAAAGATATCATAGACACAGACAATCGACTTGGAGAATCTTTCGGCAGAGCTGCCAGGTCGTTTCTGAAATCGTTAGAAAAAGATAAAATCAAAATTGACCTGATTGCTTCGCACGGCCAGACCGTGCGTCATCTTCCCGCTCCTTCGTCAGGGGCAAAGGAAAAAAGCGGAACTCTGCAAATCGGCTCTCTTGAGATGATTTCGAATATAACCGGAAAGTTAACAGTAGGGGATTTCCGTCAGGCCGATATTGCCTTAGGCAACGAAGGCGCCCCTATCACAGTAGCTGCTATGAAGAGACTCTTTGCAGCAAAAAACGAGTCACGGCTGATCTTAAACATCGGCGGTATCTCAAACTTTTTTTATTTCCCAAAACACAATTCGGGCTTAAAAGTCAAAGCCAGAGACTGCGGACCGGGAAATTCTCTCTGTGACCTGCTCAGTCAAAAACTATTTAACAGAAAATTTGATCATAACGGAAAAACTGCCATTAGTGGCAGACCTTCTAAGAAAATTCTTACTTTAATCATGGCCGAACCTTTTTTTAAAGGCAAATATGTCTCGACAGGCAAAGAAATGTTTGGCGAGAGCTTAACGGGCAAAATGACAGCTCTGGCTGCGAAATTTTCAGTTTCAGACAGCGATCTGCTGTCTACCGCAGCAGAACTGACAGTTTTGTCAATAGCACATGTTCTGAAACCTATAATCAAAAAAGATAAGAATATTGAGAAATTGTATTTGACCGGGGGCGGCAGAAGGAACAAATTTTTTGTAAGTAGATTAAAGAAACTTTTGCCGGGAACAAAAATTGAGATGGCTGATAAACTCGGGATAAATGCAGACTATATCGAAGCTGCGGCCTATGCTGTAATGGGAGAGGCCGCCCTGAGATCTGAACCGATGCCAACTTTGTTCAGCGGTAAAGACCAGAGACAAATTGCAGTACTGGGTAAAATAGTGCAGCCGCCTGTAAGAACTTGAAATATATATGAACTTTAAAAATAGAATATTTATGACCTTGAAATTACTGGCCCGTATTACTGGCGGATTATCGGTATTGGTTTTAGTCTGGAGCTGCGGCTCGGTCACCAGCCTTAACAACGAGAGCGGGAGTGGCTACCTCAGAGTTCCTTTCGTGCGAGTGCTCTTAGATGACGGCAGCAGCTCGGCCACCATTGGCTCAGTCGGCTCATTTGCCATAGAGTGTATCAGCGAAAACGAACAAGTTATATATTATTCAAACACTGACATCACAGCTCTAATAGATAACACTCATCTGCTGATAAAAACCAGCAAGGGGGCAGTGCTTCACCAGGGATTAAAAGAAGTCAATTTTCTGCCAAGGGGAAAAAATAATCACCTCATGGTAAACAACAAGGCCTACCGGGGAATGCTAAAAATTCTGCCCAACGGGGGCAATGTTCGGGTCATAAACGTTGTTTATATGGAAGACTATCTCAAAGGTGTAGTTCCGCCGGAAATCGGCAAGAGAACAATAGATGAAATCGAAGCTGTCAAGGCGCAGGCCGTTGCCGCCAGAACCTATGCCATGGCCCATCTGGGACAGTATGGCGGGCAGCCTTATGATATGAAATCAAGTATTATCGACCAGTTATATCAAGGTTACAATGTAGAGAATAAACTGGTCAACAGCGCCATTGCCGCCACCACGGGTAAGGTAGTGTTTTATAACGATTCGTTTGTGAATGCCTACTACCATTCAACCTGCGGCGGCATGACTGATGATATCGATCATGTCTGGGAACGTAAAGAAACACCTTACCTAAAAGCAGTAGCAGACAGCGGCGCCTGCTCCTGGTCAAAGTATTATACCTGGAAAGAATTTTTTACTGAAAAACAGCTGCGGGGACGTATCGAACAGTTTTTGTCAAGCGACCGGGGACGGGATTTTAAAATTCACAGAATCAAAGATATCATAGCCAAAGACCATACCCCCGGCGGGCGAGTAGCGGTGCTGATCATTAAAACTGACAACGACAGTTTTCGTTTCAAAAAAGACAGAATACGCTGGGTAATCGGCAGAACCTCAGACCCGGACCTGATACTTCCCTCTGACAGATTCACACTCGACATCGAGCGCGACGCCGCTGGCTATGTCAGCGGAGTTACTTTCAGGGGGCGGGGCTATGGCCACGGAGTAGGTATGTGCCAGTGCGGTGCCATCGGTCTGGCCAGAATCGGCTGGACTTACAATAATATTTTGTCGCACTATTATACCGACATTGAGCTCAAAGAATTGTATTAAATATACGAACACCATGAAACTTTCAATCTCAATTTCAATCTCAAAATTCAGACTTTCATTCATAACAGCCCTCATCTTATTATCATTTACAGCTTCACAAGAGGCGCGTTCTCAAAACCAAACACTATCAGTGAGTGGCGGCCTGGTAAGTTTGTCTGGCGGTCAGAGCACGAGTTTTACTTTTCAGCCTTCTTTAGGCTTTCAAGTTGGGCAGCGCTTAAGCGATAACTGGTTTATGCATCTGGGCTTTTCAAAACAGACATTCTACATGACACTACCGCAACTTCCAGCTTCGCTCTTGGCTATAACAAAGATAACGCTACCTTGAAATGGAAGGCAACCCGCCTGTCAATGACATTCGACAGATACTTTGGTCATGCCGAAAATAAGTTCAACTTTTCAGCCGGATTAGGCGGCGGCCTTATGGTCTGGGAAATTCTTGACCCTGCCGGCGATACACTGATTACGGTAACTTCATCAAAGAACCAGCCAACCGACTATTCAGCATCAGAAATTTTTCTGACATTTCAAACCGGACTGCATTTTAGTCTCTCGTCCAAACTCAGCCTAATTTTTACAACAGGTGTTGATTACTTAACGGGAGCCGGCGCCGATTTTGCCGAGCAAAT
>JADFLZ010000336.1 GCA_022564135.1 Candidatus Zixiibacteriota bacterium | reverse complement strand
CCGGTCAGATTGACAGCCGAAGCCGCCTGGCCGTCAAATTCAATTGAAATTCCATGTCCTAAGCCACCGGCAAGGTTTATGCCTGAGGGGTCGGAAAGCTCTATTTCCAGAATGTCCCCCGGACTGACCAAATTACCTGCCGGCAAAAACGGCTTACCGGAGAAACTAAGATTAATATCCGGCCCCGTACTGTCAGTAGAATTTGCCACTGTTGTAGCAACTGTGATTCCATCAATAACTCCCACAGCATCAATGGCGCCGAGTACAGCATACATGGAAACTTTGGCACCGCTGCCTCCATAACCTATATCAAGCGGCGGAATAAAACTGAAATCATACTTGCCGCCGGTGATAGATGCCGTTCCCCGAAAAATTGTCGGACCGCTAACTTTGTAATTTATTGTCTGTATTACATTGCCGCTGTTGTTTAGCAGCCGGTAGCTCTTATCCCTTTCAGAGTCAAAAACTGTTATCGTTATTTGTCCGTCTGCTGTAATAAGATTACCGCCAGCGTCTACAACTGAGCCGGTTATTATGACCAGTCTTAAGGCCTCAATAGAATTGAGAGTGGAAGTAACGATGACATCACCGGTTGGATTAGCCAGACGCAAGAAAGGATCACCAAAATACAAATAATTACGGTCATTCAAAACCGGTGACGGCGGATTAATAGTGGCGTATTGTCTCAAGAGTTTGGCAGCATAGAGAGCTTCACTCATGGTAAGTGAATCATCGTACAGCATAATATCAAAAACCTGCCGGTTAAAAGCTGCATTGTCAGAAGAATAAACCAGCCTGGTAGCTGAAATTACGGAGATAGCTCCGCCCTGCATGGCTATAAAATCTTCAGCCATGCCTTCACGCTTGGGGTCATCAAAGAAGCCTATCGCACAGGAAGCTGTAAAGACAAGAGGCAGTCTGTCGAAGTTTGTCATACGCGGCAGATCAGAAGTCCTTTTTAATATATGTTCGTGTGCCCAGACCTCAGGGCTGCCGTGGCCGACATAGTTCAGAACCAAAGTCCCCTGATTAACTGCATTTACAACAGCGCTATTTACTTCGGGCTTTTCCCCGTTTAACAGCGGATAGTCCCACAGATAAAGTTTTTCTTTGTTGATAAAATTGGGGACATGACCGTTCCCCAGCTTTTCCGTCTGCGTCACATGAAACGTTTCGTTATTAAAAGAACCAAACTCGTCATCGGCGACGAGCGTAATATTCGTCCGCCAGCTTCCAAACGATTGCGCTGATTCGTAGGCCATCAGCTTGGAAGTAATACTGGCAATTTCAGAAGATGTCCTGACCGGCCATCTGGAGGGAATCATATCAAAGCCTCTGTCACCGGAGAGATAGCTGCTGTCGCTGTCAATCAGACCATACTCGCCAAAATAAACGTAGTTGTCATCGGACATAGTTTTATCAAATGGCAAAAGGTAGGCGGGTACAAAATTCGGAACACCTGTGCCCAGCCTGTCTGTGAAATCATAGTTGGCGTCTCCGACAAACAAAACATGCGCCGGTGGAGGTGAAGCGTAATTTTCATAAGCATATTTTAAGTAATCTCTTATAGCGGTCGGGTCGTACAGACCAAAAGCAAAGTTATCCATGATGTCGCTTACTGTGACAATTTTTATAGAATGTCCCTGGGCGCTGCGATAGCCGACATATCCGCTTAAGGCAGCAGCCAGTCCGGCTGTCGTTATTATTATCATATCGGTCTGAGAGCTGCTGGCATAGAGGTCGGCAGGTGCAGCTTTGGTGAAAGCCAGAGGCTGTCTTATTTCCCCTGTTCCAATTGCAAAAAACCGGTTGGCTGAGCCGGCCGCTAAGTTCGCTTCAAAAGACAAAAGTCCGTTCTGTCTTTCGAAACCTGTTAATTTAAGTGGCTGGCCGGGGTTATCAAGATTATACAGCACCGGCTGAGAGGTAAAATTGTCGATAATGTCTATACGAACTCTGCCATTGTAAGGCCCTACTGAAGCATCAATCTTATTTCCTGACGGCGTCAGAAATGCATCGTAGTCCATTTCCAGATAATCGAAATGCGGGGCAGCTATTATGGCACCCCAGAGAGTCAAATCAAATTGGTTCAATCCGGCCACAAGGTTATTGGCCAGGTAGCTGCAGGAAAACTTATCGCATAACTTTGACGATGCCGCCTGCCCGTTCACAATCAAATCCATAAAGCCGACAGCGTCCAGAATTCCGGTGGTATCGTAGGTGCGACCACCCAAAAATATGTTTACTGTCTGGCCCACTACCCGGTCCGATGTAGACACAAACAGAGTAAGAGTGTCGCTGGCAGCCCAGTACCAGTTGTAATAATCGTCGGGTGCGCCATCAGAGAAACGTCTCAGCAAATTATCCTGCTCAACTCTCAAGTAGCGCCGGTAGCTGTTCATGGTATCGATGGCGGTGCCATCGGGGGTGACATCGACAGTAGAAATTCTCAGAGGTGATTCCGGAATAGACGATGAGACCGCTAACCAGTAAACATTTTTGTCGGTGTAAGTGTTCTTGACATAGCTTCCGCCGGCGCTGTCATACTCCCAGCGATTAACAGATTCACCATAGAATAAAATTCTGTCACCGGCATCAAAGCTGCCGTTGCTGTTGTTATCTTCAATCTCAATAGCTATCTGGTCAAATGTCGGGCGAGGATTTTGAAGCAGCGGGTCAACGTGCTTGCCGCCTCCGTAGTACAAAAACAAATCAGCAGTAGGTATCGACTGCAAAAGCGAACCGGCAGCAGTCAGATCACTAAACCCCAGATAATAAATTCTATCGGGTTGCAGGTCTCCCTTATCATGGCAAGATTGTGTAAGTATTCATCTCTGTGATTAGACCAAAAATTGGCTAAAGACCAAAAACAGTAATTATTTATTCCATGTGCATATAAGATTAAAGCTTCAATGGCCCTTGCGGTCCTGCCGTTTCCATCACCAAACGGATGTATTTCGGTCAGATAGTAATGTGCCATGATGGCTTTTATTATTGGCAGGTTGCTCTCTAAAGAACCAGTATTATCCTTATTTAACCACACTGCGTATCTACTCATCGCATCCTGCACTTCTGATTCGGTTTTGCAAAGCCCCGTCTTTCTAGGCACACCGAATGTTGGAGTGAAATTATCCCTGTATTTGCCTGGAGCATTGGATAAGTAGTTAAGGTCTGCAGTAAATAATTTGTGGATATTTTTTATTACACTCTCTTCATATATATACTTATTTTCTGGGTTCAATACTATATCAATTATAAATTGATATACTTTTCTGGAATTTTCTGCCTCCTGCGCTATTCTGTTTAAAGCTTC
>JADFLZ010000335.1 GCA_022564135.1 Candidatus Zixiibacteriota bacterium | reverse complement strand
TACTGAATCGGCTATAAACGTATAGCCAATTCGGCTGCTATTGCAAATCCCTACGTTTATTCATATCACATTTTTATGCCAGTTGTCAATTAACTATTGACGATTGCACGTTTGAGCAGTATTTAGTAGGCGACTTTCTAAAAAGGAATTAAATGGCTTTAAAAACACCGCTGACACCAAGACAAAAAACCGTTCTTGAGTTTATCGAAAAATTCATGCTCAAGTACGGCAACTCCCCTACCATAAGAGAGATAGGTACCGATCTGGGCATTTCCTCTACCAACGGAGTCCGGAGTCACCTTGAGGCTCTGATCAAAAAAGGCTACTTGAAAAAGACTGGCTTAATTTCGCGCGGACTTTCTCTGGTTAAAAAATTAAGCGTCGGAGTAGCCAGAATCCCGCTGGTTGGCTCGGTTCCGGCCGGCTACCCGATCGATGCGCCTGAGAACGTAGAAGGTGATCTTGCTGTCGATGAGTCATTTCTGCCAAGCGGCGAGAGTTTTACTTTAACTGTCATGGGTGATTCCATGAAAGATGCCGGCATTCACAATGGTGATTTGGTTATTGTTAAAAAGCAATCAGAAGCAAACAAAGGCGATATTGTCGTAGCCATAGTCGACGGCGAGGCTACCATAAAGCGCTACATGCCTGAAAATGGGTTAATAATACTGCAGCCTGAAAATAACGAATTTAAACCGATATCAGTTACACCGGAATCCGGCGAATTTCGAATCGCCGGACGCGTCGTCGGCCTGATGCGAAGATTTGCTTAAAAAAAACCCGCTTTTCCAGCGGGCTTTTTATATCTATAAAATCAGTTCTAACTTTCTTCTGTTTCAGCCTTTTCCGCTTTCGCTTCGATAAATTCCAGTTCAAGAGTCAATTTAACATCGTTACCGACTATTAATCCGCCGGCATCCAGCGTCTTGCTCCATGAAACACCAAAATCCTGCCGGTTGATGGTGGTTTCGGCGCTGAATCCGGCACGGGTATTGCCCCCTGGACCCTGGACAACTCCGTGAAGTTCACAGTCAAAAGTAACTTCCTTGGTGACACCACGCATAGTCATATCGCCGGTAATCTGAAACTTGCCGTCTTTGACCGCACTGATTTTTTTCGATTTGAAAGTTATGGTAGGGTTTTCTTCGGCCGCAAAAAAATCTGAGCTTTTAAGATGGTTATCCCTTTTCTCGTTCTCTGTATCAATCGAGGCAACCTGAATGGTAAATTCGGCGCTGCCGTTTTCAACTGCCTTGCCGTCGAACACCATTTTAGCCTCGAATTCCTTGAACTTGCCTTTGATTTTTGAAATGGCCAGATGCCGGACGCTGAATTCAATCGCTGAGTGAACCGGATCAAGGTTCCAGTCGGCTGCCTGAACAGACATTCCCAACATGAAAGCCACCGCCAGAATAGATACTGTCAGTTTACGCATAAATTTTTCTCCCTTTTTAGATATATTATGCTTGTACATTTCTTTGGCTATAACAAGAGCTGAATTTACTTGTTCCTTAGCTGTAACAAAAGACATTTTAAGCTTCGCTTTAAATTTTTATCTCTTTCATAAAATAAGTCGTCTGGAGCATCAAAGCGTTACAAATTCGGCTTTACTTAAAGAAACACTTTAAGTGGCTGCTCCCCGCTGCCTGACAGCCTCAAACAAACAGACCCCGGCAGCAACCGAAACATTCAAACAATCGACTCTGCCAACCATCGGAATCCTGGCTAAAAAATCACACTTCTGGGCGGTCAAGCGCCTTAAGCCCTGACCTTCGGCACCCATGACAATAGCGATTGGTCCGGTTAAATCTATTTCATGAATTGTCTGCTCAGCCTTATCAGAAGTTCCCACAAACCAGAGACTCGTCTCTTTCTTGAGAGTATCCATCGTCCTGGCCAGATTGGTTACCCGGATAAACGGCACGTTCTCGGCCCCGCCGCTGGCTATGCGACGGACTGTATCGGTCAGCCCGACTGCCCTGTCCTTGGGGGCGACGACAGCATCGACTCCGGCAGCATCGGCCGAGCGCAGACAGGCTCCCAGATTATGGGGGTCCTGCACGCAATCGAGAATCAAAATAAACGGCGGGTGGTCGAGCTTGGCGAGTATTTCAAACAGATCGTTTTCGGTCTTCTCGCTTATAGAAGTTGAGAGATTGGTGTGCTTACTTTCTCGATTCATTTGGGGAATTTAAGGGAAGATGGGCCGGGAATCAATCGTAGATTCGTTATTCCTCTTGAAAGCACAGAGTTTTTGACTTACATATAAAAGGCCGCCTGCACGAATAAGCAAGCGGCCTTTTCTTACAAAAGTATCATCATAGAATTATTGCATTTGAACAGTGAAATCCAAACTACCGTAAAAGTCAGCGAGAGTGACTACAATTCGCCAGCTTCCTGCCACACCGACAGAACTCTGGCCATTTGAGGTAGCAAGTAAATCATTGGAATAAACCAGGCTGTCAAGGTCATCGTAAACGTCAATCGTGGCAGTTCCTGAATCTACTGTTGATGAATGACCTATTGTCGCTCGCGTGCCGCTGTTTGTCCAATCGTACGGCACAGTTACGGTGGCGTTCTGAAGATCAGTAACCACAAACTGGAAGTCATCCGGATTGTTAGTTACTTGAAACTGGTATTGGTCTTGCAAATTGAGAATATTATCATCATCGCTACAGGCTGAAAATACCAGGCCAACCATTAAAGTTAATCCAATTAATGATAGTGGCAATTTTTTCATTCAATTAGTCCTCTTTTTTATCAGCGTTCTGTCAATTAGTCTCTCTATTATCTCATTAAATTATCGGACTATTGTCGATGAATAATTAAGTCTATCACTTGAATATCCAATTCTTTAGAAATCGTTCAAAATTGGCCCAAATTTATGGTCGATTGTTCAAATATTCTACAAAAAGCGTAGTTTCGGTCGCTAAAATGATTTATCAAGCCAACCTCTATCCGTAATTCCAATCCGCAAATGGTCCACGGCTCCTCGACGCTCCGCGCAAATGGCCATGGTCCTGCGAGTACGCTTGGCTTCGTTTTGTCATATTTTACTTTTCGACTATTAGAACTTGTAGTGAATTTGGAGTTGGCTTGTTTCATAGTAATAAACGGCTGGAATTGTTCTTTGTAGGGATTATGGGGAGAATTTGTGGAAACCCATCAAAATGTTGATTCTAAGGAACTCAATAATTGGACAAAATGCCTCTTTTCTCTTATATTAAATAGTCCGCCGGGGACTGGTACTCATCACTCGGCAGTACATATCTAATGAATTTTATTTGATTCAAAAAGGAGAGTAAGAATGAATCTCTATAAAAAATCTCTGATAGACAGAACGC
>JADFLZ010000334.1 GCA_022564135.1 Candidatus Zixiibacteriota bacterium | reverse complement strand
AGTTCCAGCAGAAGATTCCTCAACAGAATCCGAGGCAAAATCGGAAAATCCAAAACCTGATTCAAAAGAAGGCAGCTCAACTTAATTTTGGCAGAAATTCAACTTCTGGTGTATAATTCTCAAGCTAATTGATTACTGACCACAGAGTTACAAACCTTAATTATGTTGATTTGACGCCAAAATGTCGATATATTAATAGGGTATATGGAAATGGTTGAAAATCTTACAGTTAAACCGAGTTTGTCTCGCTCTGAAATGATTGAAGCGTTTGGCACCGGGTTGGAATTTGATAAAGAATTGGGACGTTTTACGACTTTCAAAACAGGCGGATCGGCCAGGTATTTCCTCAAAGTGAATTCTGCAAAAGCCGTTTCGGATACTATTCAGACTTCCCAGCGGTGCCAGATTCCTCTTTTTTTGGTAGGCGGCGGCTCAAATTTGCTGGTTTCTGATTCAGGTTTTGATGGGCTAATCTTAAAGATAGATGTAAAAGAATTAAAACTGGTTAATGGAAATTTAATATTTTGCGGTGCCGGCGAAGATCTGATGGCCTTAGTCAATTTTGCAGCAGATAACTCGTTGACTGGTCTGGAGTTTGCTTCTGGTATCTTCGGGTCTGTCGGAGGCGCCATTTACGGAAATGCCGGTGCTTACGGCGGTGAAATAGCTGATATTATCAAGGAAATTACACTGGTAGATCAGGACGGAAATATTAAGAAAGTAGATGCAAAATACTGCCAGTTTAAGTACCGGGATTCACTTCTTAAGAAAACCAGAGAAGTGGTAATCGATATTCTCCTGGAGCTTTCACCCGGAGAAAAAACAGAGATTAGGTCAAGAATTGATGAAATCCTGGCTATTAGAGAGAAAAAGCATCCAGTAGAAGGCAACTCTGCCGGCAGTTTTTTTAAGAATATCCCAGACCCGAAGGAAAAATATGGGAAGCTTCCCGCCGGCAGGCTACTTGAACAGGCTGGCTGTAAAGGGTTAAAAGTAGGCGGTGCCCAGGTATATGAAAAGCACGCTAATATTATTGTAAACAGAGGTAACGCAACTTCCTCAGATATTCGTAAACTTGCGGATATTATGAAGGAGCGCGTTTCGGAAAAATTTGGTATATTACTTGAAGAAGAAGTTATTCAAATCGGCCAATTTTAGCCCTAGGAGGAGTATATAGAGAGATAGATAACTGTTTGGTATTGCATGTACAACATGGATAAATTTTTGAACGGTATCTATCATCATATACGTTCCTGTGGCCGAATACTCTTCTGGCTGACAGTAGTAGTCTGTCTCAATCAGCGCGCCGAAGCGCAGATCGGTTTTCAGGCAGGCTTCGAAACGGCGACTTCCTGGATTTCTCCTTTTACAGACCCGGACCACAGCTTTTCAGCGGCTATATTCCCAAAGACTAAACTGGTTCTGACCCGGCAGCTAATTTTAAAACCAAAGGTTGTCAGCTCAAGCTTTGCAAATAACTCGCTGACATTTAATTCTATATTTTACCGGAGAGGGCGTGATACCTGGGAACTGGTGCCTATTTCTCTTGATGCCCAGGAGTATAATAATTTCAGTCTCGATCTCTACCTGAGACAGCAAAGAGATTTGATGTTTCGTCATCAGGTTGCGGGTTTACTAAAAAATAAACGTAGCAGAGGACTCGGAGTCAGCGTGGCTTTGCCTAAGCGGCTGAAAAAGATTTTTGGCGAGGGCGGTGCCGGTCTTCAAGTCTCCGGATTCAGAAAGATAACACTATCCGGCCGGTCTCAATGGACTGACGGACAGTCCAACCTGCTCAGACAAAATAAGTTTCCATCTCTGAGTATGGATCAGATATCCCGTTTTGACATTACCGGTACTATTGGCACCAAGATAACTGTCAAAGTTTCTCAGGACAGCCAGACAGACATTCCCCTGGCAAATAGAATCCAGATTCGTTACCGGGGGGATGAGGATGACGTTCTGCAGTCGATTGAAGCCGGCAACACAACTCTGTCACTGCCTAATACGCAGTTCGTAGGTTATTCTGCTCGCATCAGAGGTCTGTTCGGTTTAAAAGCTACGGCTCAGATAGGCAGCCTTAAACTTACCGCCATTGCTTCGCAGGAAAAAGGCAATGCCGAAAAGGCATCTTTTACCGCTTCAGGCGACCAGACCGCTACTTTTATCCGTGACTTCCAATATGCCGACGGCAGAATTTTTGACCTCGGACTTGATGCTGTAACTTTAGTAGACACGGCTAATAACGACTCATTCTTTGTTCAAGAATTATTTCCCGGTGACTCGATAATAAAGCTCTTTGTCTATGAGCATGAGACCGACAGAGATAAGCAAAGCAGTACTATTCCTGCGATAATTAATGTCAAGCCTCAGATACCAAATGCTGCTGCTGCCGAAGATTTCAGACCTCCTTATGGAGTAAACCAGCTTAATTATGGAACTGAATTTACTTACGAGCAGGATATTGCGAAGGGAATTTACTACGTAGTATTTAACTCCCGGAGGCTGGATAGCCGGGCGCTGGCGGTATACATGGAAGTTCAAAGGGGCGATTCGATTATCAAATTTGGTGAAATTAACAATGTTGACACTCTTAACTTAAAACTTATAAGATCGGACAATCCCCTGCCCAGCTTTGCTACCTGGAAACTTATGTGGAGAAATGTCTATGACCTTCGTCAGCGGGGGGCGAATATTGAAGATCTCAATATAAAAGTTTTCAAAGGTCTTGCCGGACGGGAAAATACAACCTCAAGTCTGGATTATCAGGATGCAGATGAAGGATCGCAGCCATACATAGAGATTCTCGGGCTCGACCAATATACACTGAATAAAAAAGTTTCAAACGGAAAAGTTGACGACCGCTCGGAAATCTGGCGAAGCGACTGGGGACTTCTAATCTTTCCGCACCGTGAACCGTTCAGCCCTGACCCTGACACCGTTTTCGTTGATGATCGGGGTGACTCTACCGCGCCGCTGGAGGATAAGGCCCCGAACCTGTATAACTATGTTTCACCAAGAGGTCGATCAGAGGCCAGTAAATATTTTATACAAATTGCTACCAAGATAAGAAGTTCTATTATCCGTCTGAACAGGCCAAACATAATTGAAAACTCCGAGCGGCTGACCCTTAACGGCAGACTTCTGAAAAAAGGCGAAGATTATAACATAAATTATGATTTCGGGCAGATTACATTGCTTTCAGACGAAGCGGTTGACCCCAATGCGGAACTGCTGATAGATTTCGAATACACCGGTTTTCTGGCAGTTCAAAAGAAATCCCTGCTGGGATTTCGGGCTGAGTACGAGTGGAGCAAGAACCTGCAGTTCGGCGCAACCCTTCTT
>JADFLZ010000333.1 GCA_022564135.1 Candidatus Zixiibacteriota bacterium | reverse complement strand
CCAGCGTTTCTTGGTCAGTCCGTCGCCGGTCATATCTTCGAGAATTTCGATAGGAGAGGTAAACTGCCGGGGCTCGTCTTCGGTGCTGAGGGCGTAGTCGAACTCAGAGTTTTTCATCAGCGCTGAAAGGTCCAGCAGATGTGCCAGCGCGGCCTGGTCATTTTTTTCCATAGCGCCAAAAAGTTCTATGACGGCAGCGCGCGGTCCTGCCGGTCCCGAACCAGTACATGAAACAAACAGTAACATAATTGATAACGCAATCAGGGATACCAGTATGCTCTTAACAGTCTTCACCACTAAAGCCCTCCTGTTAGAGTAATGCGATGGTTATCACCCAGCTCGGCGCCGGGCGTGAAAGCATAAGCTATATGCAAAGATTCTTTAAAATCAAAGCCGAAGCCAAGCGCCAGACCGGCCCAGCTGTCCTGAGATTTGGCGGCGCGGTAATTTGAACCGAAGGTGTTCCATCCGGCCCGGATATAAAACGGCTTGAGTCCGCTGTAATCTCCGCCAAATGCAAACGAGAGATCATTGTCGACCGGCAAAATTAAATCCGCTGCCAGCAGCAGCGGCATGCGGCGAAGTTTTATAGAGCCGCCGCCACGCAGAGTCAAAGGCAACTTGCTGGTTTCATCTCCCAGTCCGGAAAGCTGGAAACCGAGGTTTTGAACAGCCAGTCCGGCGTTTAAGTATTCACGGTCGCTGGAATATTTAGCTCCCAGATCAAAAGCCAGTCCGGCTGCAGAAAAATTTTGAATCTTTTCGTATATAATTTTCGTGGTTGCCCCAAATTTCCAGCTATAACCCTTCTTAAAAGCAATAGTACCGGCCAGCACCAGATCACCTCCGGAAAAATTTCCCAGCAGATTTCCGACCGAATCTGTCTCAAAAAATTCGCCGTAATTAAGATAAGAAATGTGAAAACCCAAAATGATTTTATCGCGCTTTATCGGTTTGATATATCCCAAAAACCCCGACTGGATATCATCAAAATAATTCAGATAACCGGCTATAAATCTTTTTTGGTCGTATGAAGCAATTCCGGCCGGATTATAATAAAGGGCAGACTCGTCATCTGCCAGACCGGTAAAAGCACCGCCCATGGAGACGGCTCTGGCACCGATATTTATTTTTAAAAATGGAAAGGACGAAGTTCCGGCATTTGAATTTACTCCGCCTGCCACAGCGGCAGTGCTGCCACAAAGAATGATGGCAGCAGACAGCAGAGTTATTATGGGGTTAGTCTTAATCATAAAAAAATCTTTCTAATTCGATTAAACTTCAGAGGCTCTTTAATGTCAACCAATTTCCATTATCAACAATATAGCCTTACCAGCTTTTGGTCGTTCTATTAATAATTGCTTCGACCAGCAGGTTTATTGCCTTTAGGCGGGCATCTTCTTCTGTTTCGGTGAGTAAGTCGTAAACGCCTCTCTGGCTCATTGTTTCAGTCCAGAAATCGGAATCATCGCCGGGTTTTTTGAGATGAATCACAAAATCCATTTCCACTACATACGACGTGACCTGATCCGACTCATCATATTCATAGGGTTTGCGGTTATACCTGACCAGCGAACCTTCTAAAATTGCCTCGGCCTGATCGCTCGGCAGTACCCGCATGGTACCATCGGCAATAAAAGCATCAATGACAGCATCGGTCATGCGGTCTTCGATACCGAACTCGGCCGTATTGTTAACAAATCTCTGGATAGCAACTGAGTTTATGTCAAGTTTCCCTTTTGGGCTAAAAGAATAAGGACAGCCGGACAGTAAAAATGCCGCCAGTATCAGCAGGGTGATGTGTTTGAAATTTCTGTTCATATTATTTCTTAAGGTAGCATACTTCGACAAGCTCAGTATGACTATTTTGTCCGCTCAGTGCGATTATCTTGTCCACTCAGTATGACTAACTTATCCAATTCAGTATAACGATTCCGGAGTCTTGAGCCAATTCCCTAAATAATCCTCACCCTAAGTTTGCTTTAGTCCCAAGTCCGCCTTGGCGGATGGGGCCGAAGGGCGCCTTTCTTATAATACTAATTTTCTACCACCAGCTTCCCGTTTTTTATAACCTGGCTGACTAAGTTCACAGCATAATGATAAGGCAATTCGCGGTAGTCTTCCATATCCCATATTACAATATCGGCCGGCAGGCCGCACTCGAGCCTTCCGGCAGATTTCTCTCTGCCGACAGCGCAGGCGGCATTAACTGTCATGGCAGAAATAGCTTCGGCAGCAGTAAGTCTCATATTAAGGGCTGCCAGTGAGGCCATAAACGGAAAATGTTCGCTGTAACTTGAGCCGGGGTTACAATCGGTCGCCAGCGCCACAATAGCTCCGGCTTCAATTAATCTTCTGGCCGGGGCGTACTGTTTGCTGCGCAGTGAAAAACTGGTGCCGGGAAGCAGTGTCGCCACCGTACCGGCTGCTGCCAGCGCCTTTATGCCGGTATCAGAAATATAGACTAAGTGATCAGCCGAAGTTGCTTTAAGTGAAGCGGCCAGTTCTGCGCCGCCGGTTGATTTGAGTTCGTCGGCATGAAATTTTAGTTTCAGGCCCAATTTTCGGGCTGCTGTCTGTATTTTATTGGATTCATCTATATTGTATACGTTTTCCTCGCAGAAGATGTCGCAAAATTCGGCAAGTTTTCTTTCGGCTACAACCGGCAGCATTTCGTTGATGATAATTTCTATATATTTACTGCGATCGCTCTGATATTCATCGGGAACTTCGTGCGCTCCTAAAAACGTCGGCACCAGCTCAAGCGGATGCGAGCTATTTAGTTCTTTAATAATCTCCAGCTGCATCAGTTCGGATTCGGTAGTGAGACCGTAACCGGATTTTGCCTCGGCCGTGGTCACGCCATGTTTTAACAGCCGGTCGAGCCTTTTTCTGGTCTTGTCCATTATAATTTCTTTTGGAGTTGTTCTAAGGTCACGCACCGAAGCACGAATGCCGCCGCCGGCCGCCGCTATCTCTTCGTAAGTTTTTCCCAGCGTCCGCATTTCGAATTCCATTTCACGGGTCATCGAAAAGACAGGATGGGTATGCGGGTCAATCAGACCGGGGGTAACTACGCCGCCACCGGCATCAATGACGACACAATTTTCGGCTAATTGTGTCTGCCGTTCAACTTCGTCGGATTTTCCGACCGCGATAATTTCATCACCGCAGGCAGCCAGTCCGCCGTTTTCAATTAATCCCAGCTCGTTCATCTGAGGACCAATACGCGGCACCGGGCCGGACATGGTAATCAGCTGCCGGGCGTTTTTTATAAGCAGGCTGGCTCGTTTGTCTGAATGCATAATTAGAATAAAAGCCTAACAGGCTCTCAGGTCAATCACG
>JADFLZ010000332.1 GCA_022564135.1 Candidatus Zixiibacteriota bacterium | reverse complement strand
GATTGCCGTAGCAGACCCTATTAAAAAAACAACCCCCGAAGCAATTCAAAGCCTAAAAAAACTGGGCTTAAGAATTGTGCTGGCCACCGGTGACAACCGGGTAACCGCAAAAATAGTGGCCGAGAAGCTCGGGATCTCAGAAGTATATTCAGAGATGATGCCGGAAGATAAAGTCAATATCATAAAAAAGCTTCAGGCTGAAAATAATTTCGTAGCAATGGCCGGCGACGGCATCAATGATGCACCGGCCCTGGCCCTGGCGCAAGTCGGGATCGCCATGGGCAGCGGCACAGACGTTGCCATGGGCAGCGCCGGCGTGACTCTGGTAAAAGGGGATTTGAGAGGGATCATAAAAGCCTTCCAATTGAGCAGGATGACGATGAGAAACATAAAACAAAATCTGGTTTTTGCTTTTATATATAACCTGCTGGGAGTTCCGGTTGCTGCCGGTATCCTCTACCCGTTTTTCGGAATACTCTTAAGCCCCATGATTGCAGCCGCGGCAATGAGCTTCAGTTCTGTTTCTGTAATCGCCAACTCTCTGAGGCTGAGGACAAGCTCGGTCTGATTCTGTCGGACCTGTCTGCAAAATAATAAGCTGCAAGTTTGCTCCCAAGTAACTTTCCTGCTATCATTGTGAAAAGTGCGAGATTATTTATTGCTGTAAATTATATATGAATTAGTGCCTCCAAGGAGAAAAACAGATGAGTACGTTTCGAGTCCCTTACCCAAAAAATGAGCCGGTCCGTGATTACGCCCCCGGCTCGGCAGACTACCTCGCTTTGCAGAAATCTCTGGCTGAACTGAAATCCGGCCAGCTTGAAATTGGCTCTGTCATAAACGGACAGGAAATAAAGAGCGGTAAAAAATTCGAAATTAGAGCCCCCCATGACCATAAGCTGATATTGGGCTTTTATTTTGAGGGAACTAAAGACGTAATAAACGATGCTATCAATTCGGCTCTTGAGTCACAAACCAAATGGGCTGAAATGCCCTGGCAGCATCGTGCCTCTATTTTCTTAAAAGCTGCAGAACTTCTGGCCGGACCCTATCGCCATCAGATGAATGCCGCTACCATGCTGGCTCACTCAAAGACCATCTATCAGGCCGAAATTGATGCTGTCTGCGAGCTGGTCGATTTCTGGCGTTTTAACGCTTATTTCATGCAGACCATTCAGGATATCCAGCCGGACAATTCCGACGGTATCTGGAACAGAATGGACCACCGCCCGCTGGAAGGCTTTATCCTGGCTGTGGCCCCGTTTAACTTTATTTCGATAAATGCCAATCTCCCCACCGCCCCGGCCATGCTCGGCAATGTGGTTGTCTGGAAACCAGCCCCGACGGCGGCTTATACCTCGTACTTCCTGATGAAAATTTTAATTGAAGCCGGCCTTCCGGACGGCGTCATAAACATGCTGTTTGCCAATGCCCCTGACGTCGGCGATATCGCCTTAAATCATCGTGATTTAGCCGGAGTTCACTTTACCGGTTCGACGGCTACTTTCCAAAAAATGTGGAAAATTATTGGCAATAATATCGAAAATTTTAAGGCCTATCCTCGAATCGTAGGGGAGACCGGCGGCAAAGATTTTATCATAGCCCACCATTCGGCCGACCCGGCCCGGCTGACTACGGCCATAATCCGCGGCTCTTTTGAGTATCAGGGGCAGAAATGTTCGGCATCATCAAGGTGCTATATTGCTAAATCTGTCTGGAGCAAAATGAAAGATGAACTGGCCAGCCAGACCAAAAGTCTCAAAATGGGCAACCCCGAAGATCATGAGAATTTTCTGTGTGCGGTAATCGACGAACGCTCTTTTGAAAAAATCACCGGCTATATAGATTATGCCAAAAGTGAATCAGACTGCCAGATTTTGGCCGGCGGAGATTACGACAAATCCCAGGGCTGGTATATCAAACCGACAGTCGTGGTTACTTCAAACCCGAATTCCCGGCTGCTCTCGGAAGAAATTTTTGGCCCGGTGGTGACTATATATGTTTATCCGGACGGCGAATTTGAAAAGACGCTGGAGCTGCTTGATTCGACTTCGGCTTTCAGCCTGACCGGGGCGGTCTTTGCCACAGACCGGGAGGCGGTTGTTTTAGCTGAGAGCAGGCTCCGCCACGCCGCCGGAAACTTTTATATCAACGACAAACCGACCGGGGCAGTAGTCGGGCAGCAGCCCTTTGGCGGGGGCAGAGCCTCAGGCACAAATGACAAAGCCGGCGGCATTCAGAATATGCTCAGATGGGTTTCACCTCGCTCTATCAAGGAGACTCTGGTAGCTCCCACAGATTATCGCTATCCCTATATGGGTTAAAATGCCTGCCTCGGAACGGTTCTGGTTAAGTAACTTTTTCATACTGCCGTTATTGTAGTCATGGAAACGGCTGCTCTAAAAAAAGTCCTTCAATACCATATCCATAAAAAACTCGGCAGCGGCTTTGCCGGGGACCTTTATGAAGCCTGGGATTCCGGGCTCGATAGAATAGTCACTTTGCGGATAATTCGTGATGAACTGGCCGAAAACGAGGCTTTCTCAAGCCAGCTGTCCACTTCGGCTTTTTCCGCCCGGGAGTTAGACCACCCCAATATCTGTCGCTGCTATGGCGTCGAAGAATCCGATGGAATAATGATCGCAGTAATGGAATATATCCCGGGTCAGATGCTAAGAAAAAGAATTGAGCAGAGTCCCTTCGACATTAATCAATTTTTAGATTTTGCGATTCAGATCAGCGAAGGTCTAAAAGCCCTGCACGATACCGGCCTGACTCACAAATATATTACCTCGGATAATATTATCATCAGCGACAGTGGAACACCAAAATTTATGGATGTCAGTATTGCCCCGACCCCGGATATGATAAGGCAGGAGGATGAGCTGGTAGCTGCCAATAAACTGGCCTATTTTGCACCGGAAATTCTTGATGCCCACTCGCCCTCTGTTTACTCAGATCAGTACGCTCTGGGCATTGTCTTTTATGAATGCCTGACCGGAAAACTTCCCTTTAAGGGCGTCACCAGAAAAGAACTGATCGAAAAAATTGGCAATTCCAGGCCGCTGGAAGATGAAAATAGTGAAATTAAAAACGGCCATATCGTTCTTCTGATAAACAAAATGATTGCCAAAGTGCCCAGCGAAAGGTTTGCTGATGCCGAAGAACTGATTACGACTCTGAAGGAAATAGAAGAATTTAATAAAAAAGGTATAGCCGTAACGAATGTCAAACCGAAAGGATTGCTAAAATCGAGAATTCACTTGATGACCTCGCTGGTGATTTTGTCGATAGTGGCACTCTGGCTGCTTTTTGCAGTATTCTCAAAATGAATGATATGAGCTGGCAAGAAACTAATTGG
>JADFLZ010000331.1 GCA_022564135.1 Candidatus Zixiibacteriota bacterium | reverse complement strand
GGGGACAAATTGTTGTAATCGGTACAGAGGATATTGGCCTGTACTCATGCAATCTGAATGTCAGCCCCACAGACACGTCGCGCGACGTCTGTCGGTTGATGACCGAAAGCAATTCGTTCCTGATTTCTGATGTGGTGCGTGATGTTGTCTTTTCTCCCGACGGAGAACTCTGGGTGGCCACAAATTTTGGAATTTCCCGATACGATTTTGAAATTGATCAATTCATACTTGGAAGAGATCGATTCGTAGATGTGACCCTGCCGCCGGGTATCGGACCTGATATCAGAGTTATGGAATTCGACAGTCGTGGTAATCTCTGGGCAGGCGCAGCCAACGGACTGCTCAGATTTGACGCTGCCGGCGGAGAAACAGAAACGTTCAACAGTTTCAATAGCGGCTTGGTTTCAAATAATGTACGTCATATTCACTACGATGAATTTACCGGACAGATGTATATTGCAACCGATGCCGGTATAAGCGTAATCAGTTCGACTTTTGGAACTCCGACAGCTGAATTAAATTCGGTAGTTCCTTTTCCTAACCCTTTCGTCATTGATTCGCCGGATGACCTGCTTGAGTTTAACTACGCCGGCAGCGGGGTAGTGAATTTATATTCAGCCGCCGGTGAATTGGTCCGGGAGCTAAGAATTGGACAGAAATGGGACGGCCGCAACCAAGGCGGCGAAAAGGTTGTCTCAGGCGTTTATCTTTTTGTAATCGCAGACGACGAGGGAAATTCGGGGCGGGGAAAAATTCTTTTAATCAGGCGCTGATGGATATCTCAATTGTTTCATTAGACGATTATCCCGAAGAGTTTATCGATAATCCGGCGCAGCAATATTTTTTTAGCTCAACTAATTTTGCATTACTATGGCGTGCTTTAGGTGGTAATCCGATTTGTCTGTTGCTACAAGTAGAAGGACAGACTGTTGGCTGTATGAACGCGGTAGAATTCGGAATTGGGCCGCTGAAAACATTTCAGGCTATGCCCAATAGCTGCTACTCGAAATTACTTGTGGCTGATAATTACGAGCTGGATATGACAGCTGCTTCTAAAAAAATTGCTGAAGCTATAATTTCAAAAGGTTATCGCCGGTCAATCATTACCGATTTCTACGGCCGCTACTCTGGTCTTGACGGCTTTGAGTCTGCTGAGCAGGAAACTCTCTTAGTTGATATATCGGACAAAGACTGGCAGCCGCCTGATTCAAAATTGAGACAGCAGATTAGAAAAGCTGAAAGCGAAGGCATTGAACTGTCTAATTTTAATACGGACAGACATTTAAGCGGCTTTATGCAGCTGGTTAAGCGGCATGAAAAGCGCCGCCGAGTAAAATCAAAATACAATCTAAAGTTCTATACTGCTCTGGCTAAAATCGCAAAACACGACAAGCGGGTAATATGGAAATATTGCGAGCGTGAGGGAGCTGCAGTCGCCTCAAGTATTTTCTTTCGGGAGGGTGATTCTTTGATTCACTGGCAGATGTACTACGACGAAAGATTTTCGAACCTTCAGGCTACCAAGTATATCCCGTATGCTGTGGCGCGGGATTCGGCCGGTTCGGGGGTCAAGTATTTGAATTTAGGAGCGACACCCGCCGGAGCCGAGGGCGCTGAGTTTTACAAGTCAAAATGGGGCGGACAATCGGTCTCTTACAAGTGCTACACCCATAATAATGTAATCGGTAAAATCTGGTGAATGATTCTCGTCTCAGAATAATGCTTCTGGGGGACGCGAGGTCCTTTCATCTTGAGAGATACTTAAGCGAACTCAAAAGACAAAATTGCGAAGTTCTATTCCTGTCGCTTGAGTCTGGCTACGTTCCGCATGTACTGCTAAAGAGCCTGGGACCGCTTAAGTTTCTGCATTATTATTTAAGTGTGTCAGAATTAAAATCAAAGATTAGAGAATTTGCACCCGACCTTATCGATGCCCATTATGCTTCGGGATACGGCCATCTGGCAGCGCGAGCGCTAAAGAAGTCAGATATTCCGCTGGTTGTTCAGATGTGGGGTTCGGATATTTTAATTGTCCCGAAAAAATCCTGGCTGCATAAGCGTAAAGTCGAGCTGGCTTTGTCTAAGTCTAATATTGCCATAGGCGACTCGGATTATTTAATATGCGAAGCCTGCAAAATCAAAAGGCCTAAACAGACCGCCAATATTCAGTTCGGAGTAGAAGAACAATTCCTGAAACTGCACAAGCAGAGCTACGAGCTGAAGAAACCTCTCAAAATTATCGTACCACGTCCGCACGAACCGGTTTACGACAACAGCTTTATATTAAATAGCCTGGCGCAATTACTGAAAGACAAATTGATTTGCATTTCTTTTCCAAATTTTGGTTCGCGTCTTGAAGATTTCAAAAGACAATTGGAATGTTTAAATTGCAGCAATGTCGAGCTATACGATAAGAAAGAAAGAGCAGAATTCTTAAGCTTTATGTCGGAACATGACGTCTACCTCTCAGCCGCAAAATCAGACTCTTCTCCGGTCAGCCTGATAGAGGCGATGGCTGTAGGTCTCATACCGATAGCGGCAGATATTCCGGGCGTGCGTGAATGGCTCTCAAATGAAAACGGCTTTTTGTTTGCTCGAAACGACAAAAACAGTCTGAATAAAATTCTATCAGGTATCTGTTCGGCTCAAAACAATTATGATGAAATCAGAATCAGCAATCTTCTAAAAGTAAAAGAGAGAGCAATTTTTGAAATTAATGTTGCCGAGCGCATAGCTATAATGAAACGACTGGTGGAGAAAAATGTCAGTTAACAAGGGTCGAGTCCTTTTAATATGTTATTATTTCCCGCCGCTGGGCGGAGCAGGCGTCGGCCGTACCTTGTCACTATTTAATGAGCTGGGTGATTTCGGCTATGACAGCCATGTGCTGACGGTGAAACCGGTCGTTTACCGCATGTACGAAGAGGAACTATTAGAGCAGTTAGACAGCTCAAGAATTTTTCGCTCCGGTTCGATTGATCCGCAAAGGCTGTTGTATTTGATTGGACTTAGAAAAGTGAGCGGTAAATATGCTGATGGCAGCCGCTTGATATCTAAATCTTTTTTTCCGGATTCAAAAGTTGGTTGGGTAAAACCTGCCATGCGCAGAGGACAAAAGCTGATAAACAAAAACTCATACGATTTGATTGTTTCTTCGTCCCCGCCGGTCTCCGCCCACTTGGTAGCCAGAGAACTTTCAGAAAAGAATAAAATTCCCTGGATTGCCGACTGGCGCGACTACTGGACTTCGTATAAACCGGAAAATCTCTATGACGACGAATCTCATGTCGAAAAGTGTAAAAAACTAATTGCAGCATTAAATAGCAGGGCCACAGTCGCAACGTCTGTCAACAGCTCGTTTG
>JADFLZ010000330.1 GCA_022564135.1 Candidatus Zixiibacteriota bacterium | reverse complement strand
AATCCCCACTTTTGATAAACCGATAATGGACGAGCAGTATCATTTGGCCCTGGCCGAACAGATAAACTCTGAAGAGGGCCTGCCGGACGAACCGTATTACCGCGCTCCGCTGTACCCATACTTTCTGGCTGCAGTATTTGATCTGACAGCTGAATCGGTTTATTGGACGAGAATCATACAAATTTTGCTCGGTGCGCTTTTGCCGCTGCTGCTTTATTTCCTGGGACTGAGACTTTTTAACAGGTCGGTCGCTTTCTGGTCGGCTGCCATTGCCGCATTTTACCCAACTTTTTTATACTACGACTCTGCCCTGCTTATTACTTCGCTGATGGTCTTACTGACTACTTTATTGATTTTGCAGCTCTACAGGTGTCAGAAAAATCCGGTGGCGCTGCAATTTATACTGGCAGGACTGCTGCTGGGACTGGCGGGGCTGGCCCGTCCGAATATTTTGCTGCTCGGTCCCTTTCTCATTATATGGATAATACTGATAATCAAACCTCAGCTTGGCTGGAAAAAAGCTCTTCTCAGCTACGGTCTGATTGCGCTGGCATCTCTTGTGGTTGTCTTGCCCGTCACTGTTCGCAATTACACGGTCGGTAACGACACCGTTTTTATCGCCTGGCAGGGTGGCTACAATTTCTATATTGGAAATAACCGGCAGGCCACAGGCTGGTCAGCGACTGTGCCCGGCATTGACGCTACCTGGGGCGGCGGTTATAAGCAGTCAATAGCGATTGCAGAAAAGAGCCTGGGCAAACGGCTGAAACGTTCTGAAGTTTCTGACTTCTGGTTCGGTATGGCCTTTGAAGAAATCAGACAGGACCCGGGTAATTTCTTTTCGCTGCAGTTAAAGAAGCTGCGGCTTTTTGCCAACGGTTTTGAACTGCCCAATAATCAGAATATATATCTGGCCCGTGAGTTTTCACCGCTCTTATCTCTGCTGATGTTTGACGGCGTTTTGTTTTTTCCTTACGGACTGCTTTTGCCGCTGGCGCTTTTGGGGCTGGCCTTCTCTGTCAGAGACTGGCGCAAATACCTGCTTGTTTACCTGCTGCTGTCATCGTACGTGGTTACACTCATGCTGTTTTTTGTCTGTGCCCGCTTCAGGCAGCCGCTGATTCCTCTGCTAATTATGCTGGCAGTTTTCGGGGTGGTGCAGCTGCTCAAGTATATCAAAAAACGGGATGTCAAAAATCTGTCGCTGACTCTTCTGGTTTTTGCTTTACTGTTGATAGAAAGTAACCATGACATAGCCGGTATTGACAGAAATTACTTAAAGGCCGAGGACCACATGCTGCTGGGAACTGCTTATCTTGACCAGGGGCGGCTGGAATCTGCCAGAAGAGAGTTTTCAAAATCTGTCAAATTTTATCCGGGCTTTGCCCAGTCATATAACAATCTTGGGCTGATTTCACTTCGCCGCGGAGATGCCGGCGGCGCCTCTCAATATTTTCAAAAAGCAATTCAGGCTGATCCACAAACTCTGGAGCCTTACTTCAATCTGGCTACACAGCAAATCGAAAAACAGCAGTTTGAAAACGCTCTGGAGATATTATATCAGGCCCGGCAGCGCCAGCCATTAAATGATTTTGTATATTTGAAAATTGGTTCAACGTTGTATCAGTTAGGACGGATTGATGAAGCTAAACTTGCAATTGAAGAAAGCCTGAGATTAAATCCTGAAAGTGAAGTTGCCCGTCTGGCCTACCAGCAAATTATTACTGAACTAAACTCTGCCGATTAGTATTTTTTCTTCTTCTACCAACAGAATAGAACAGATAAAACAAAGAGGCAATCAATAGTGTAACGCCGGCAGCTATTCTGGTATAAGTATCCCAGTGAGGAGTTATGATTATAACCGACTCAGAATTATTCAGGGGGTTGTAATAAACCGAAATAAGTTTGCCTATCGGATATTTACGGGACAGTTTCATGGCAACCTCGTACTGCTTGGCTTGGTTGCCAAAGCCGGGTGCCTGCAATCCAGAGCTGCCTGTATAAGTTTTATCGCCGACTTCATAGCTGTATTTGACCATCGGTCTCGTACTGCCGGTTTCCACTATGCTCGACTCCAGAACTGTGGCGTTTGCGATATCCCAGGTCTTACGTTTATTAGCTGCTATCAATTGGCTGCTTGAATAAACTGTGATGACAGTTCCCGACAAAAACAAAATAAGAAATATCAGAATAGAAGTGGTCGTAAATCTTTGTTTAAAAATACCATCTTTTTTCAAATCAACTGACACGCTCTATACTAATTGATAAAGACGCCAGAGACAAGATTTTCAGCTGGTTTTAAGGCGAATTGACAGCTTTGGAGCCGGACTTTGCAATAATTTTGATACTCTGAATATCGTTTAAGGGTACTTTGACCGGAACTGAATGGCTGTCATCTCTGACCAGCAATTTTATGCTGTTAGATCCGAAAATAATTCCTGCCGGTTTGAACTTTCTCTTGTACTTTCCAGTCTCTGTCTTGAAACGAACGCATTTGTTCTGTTCAGCAGCGTTTATGAAACTGGCAAGTTTTTTTTCATCTTCATTTGTTTTTGGAGAGATAATCTGCTTGAAATTTAAGTTTTTTTCATTCGTCACATTGAAAAAGTCATTTTGACTGTGATCGCTAATATTGTCACTAATCTTATCAGATAATTCGTTTAGAGAAAGAATATGTTTTAGAGGGTGCGTCTTGAGAATAAAGTTTATTAGCTCCAGCCGTATGTTACTAAGTTTTTTGAAAACGTACTTTTGAGTCGAATCTGTCAGTTTATAACCGTTTTCAAAATCAACTTTATAGCCAAGCTTCTTTAAGGTCTTTATATCACGAAAGACCGTTCTGCCCGAGACATCATACTTTTTCACTATTTCATCAATGGAAAAAGACATGCCTCTTTTAAGAAATTCAAGAATATGAGTCAGACGTTCCGACCTGTTCACATTATAGTCCTTCCGGATATGCCCTCCGGTCATATAATAATGTTCCGCTGCTCTTAGATAAGTGTGGCTGCTGACAAAGACTGTCACTAAGAATTATGCTGGCAGGAAAAAAAGTTAGTTTTTGTACTTGGCAGAAAGTTGCCGGCCGAGCTGGCAGAGCTCGTTTCGGAGACTGAGCGGCTTAATTACCTCTGCTTCGTTGCCATAGCTGAGAATCCAGCGTCTTATTTCTTCAATTCCTCTGGTGGTGACGCTGTATTTAACACGTCCGTCTTTATAGCTTTTTTTAGTCTCATTAGGATGGTGGCTGGAGGAATCAATTAATTTAGCTGCTGTTCCTGTAAACATAATACTGACTTCGACTTTTTCTCCGAGAAAAACAGACCAGCTGCCATCGAAATAGGTTTTGGCATCGACACCCTGACGGCGCTTGAATCTGGATTCAGTGA
>JADFLZ010000329.1 GCA_022564135.1 Candidatus Zixiibacteriota bacterium | reverse complement strand
AAAATCCAGGGCGCCAGTGTGAGCAGGACCGAAAAAAGGTCGGGCGTTCGTTCTTTGACTTTGATGGCCACCTTTTTGGCTTCCAGACGGTTTACGAGATCATAGTTTATGTCCGGGAAGGGAATCAAAGTCTTAAAACGGCTGTACGATTTTGTGGATTCTGAAGAAGGAAATGTAGTCGGATTCAGTAATTTGCCGTTTATGTTTCTATCTGTAAAAGAGACCTCTACGACATTGTCATTATCAAGCTGAGCTAAAAACTCGGTATAACTGATTTCGACTTCATCTGAAGTGACTCCTTGAAAATAGCTGAAGGCTACGATTACAATCAGAATCAGAGCGACCCAGAAAACCAGAGATTTTCCGGCGCCGCGCCAGTTCATCTGGCCGTCTGATTTATCGTCTTTTTGGTCACGTCCTTTTTTATCAGGAGGCGGTAATTTAGAATTCTGCACTAATACTCCATTCGGTCAGTTGCTATAAATATAAAGTCTACTTCTCATCTAATACTCTGCCAATGTAAGGAAGGTTTCGAAATTTTTGAGTATTATCAAGTCCGTAGCCTATTACAAATTCATTCCCGATAGAAAATCCTATCTGCTTTATGTCCAGGCGGTTACGATGGCTGCCCGGCTTGTCTAACAATGTAACAAGCTCTAACGAGGCTGGTTCCATCAGTTTTAAGTGAGACAGGATAGCCTCGGCAGTACGTCCGCTGTCTATTATACCCTCGACAATTATAACGTGCCTGTCTTTTAGCTCGGTTGTCGAGGCTCCCCCCAGTACCAAAAAATCATTTGAGCCCGTCCCTTTACGATAAGATGATGCTGAGATAAACTCAATTTCCAGCGGGAAATTGCACTGTCTTATCAAATCGGCCATGAAAATTAAGCAGCCTTTTAGCACGCCCACGAATACGGGTAGCTTATCGCTGTACTCACGGGTGATTTCTTCGGCCATTTCTGCAACCCTCTTGTGAATCTTCTCCTGATCTATCAGAACTTCAAAAGGGAGCTTTGTTTTCTTTTCAAGAATATCTGATTCCAATTTTCAGTCTCTCCGTTGTTGTACTATCCATCTTGACTCGCTCATCAATCTCGTATCCGACCAGCCAGAGAATACCTCTTCTGTCTGCCACCACCGGCACTTCGTCTCTTAAAGGTCTGCTGACTTTTCTATCAACTAAGTAATCACTGACTTTTTTGCTGCCTTTTAAGCCCAGCGGGCAAAACCTGTCGCCGGTTCTTATATTTCTGACTAATAATGGGGGTCTGACTTTACCAAAATCAACAATCACATTCAGAGATTGGCGTTTTTGCAAAAGAGATTGATTGTCCTGCTTTAACAATTTAGCTGATAGAGTCGCTCCCAATACTTCAATTTTGCACTTTGAGCCAATTTCAATTCTTTCTTGAAATGTCAGAGGTGCCTTCTGGTAAAAATAAAGCTTCTGGCCAATTTTTTGACACTCCAAATTTCCGGGAACTGAAACAGCCTTTTTCTTTCCAGCCGCCACTTCGATAACCCGCCCGACTACATCTTTTGACGGAGTCAGCTGAGTTTTCGAAACTTCTGCAATACAACGCCTTATGACCCGACGCTGCACCCATAAATCATAACCCGCAAAGCGGTCTGATGCAAGCACTAACTTGCCGGCAGGGGTAGTTGTCACACACTTGATGTAGGCTTTGTCTGCAACTCGCTCGAGATAGAAATCTTCTTCTGAGATAATTTCGCTCAGCGAGATTATGCCTCTGTCGACAGCCGGATTCAGTTTTGTCCTGATTTCCGGAAGCAGCCGGTTGCGGATATAGTTGCGTTTGAATTCTGTCTGACTGTTAGATTTATCGAGGCAAAATTTCAGGTTATGTTTTTTGAGATAGTCGAGAATCTCCTGCTTGGTCAGATTGTAAAGCGGTCTGATGATTTTACCTCTGGAAATTGGCATACCTTTGAGTCCGGCCGGGCCGGTACCTCTCAAAAATCTGAACAGAATTGTCTCGACGCGGTCATCAAAGTGATGGCCCAGGGCGATCTTGCTGCAATTTAATTCTGCCGCTAATTTTTCAAACTGCTCATAGCGAAAATCTCTGGCAGCTTCTTCTATGCCTTTCTTTGTGCCGGCTGCAAGCGCTTTGATATCGACAGCGACTACGAGAAGATTGACTTTGAATTTCTGGCACAGAGCGCTGCAGAACTGCTCTTCTTTTGCCGCAGCACGGGGTCTCAGCCCATGGTTAATGTAAATTGCGTTTAAGCTCAAACTCAGACTCTTCTTGAGCCTGGTCAGAATATGAAACAAAGCAACAGAGTCCGGCCCTCCGGAGAGTGCAATCAAAACCGAGTCTTTGGCTGATAACAGACTGTTGTCAGTTATCGTTTGTCTTACTTTATTGTACATATCCATTATGCAGACTGATTATAATAGCAGTAGTGGTAATTTGATAGAAAAATTTGAGAACCGGGCTGAGTTGTTTCTTTGATTTCATCAATTTGCCCCAATTTTACTTGACACCGTTTTGAGTCCATTTTTAAGATATGGATAAGAATGAGCAGCCGGAAAGTATGAAACGAAAGGGTATGAGATTACAGACAGCAAATTGAAAATATTCGCAAAGTATCATTTACCGCCAATTCTATATGCCTTGCTAATTGTAGCGGCTTCTTCAATTTCGGGCTTAAAATCTCCCAGTCTGGGGGAGTTTCAGCTTGATAAAATAATTCATTTTCTGGAATACTTCATTTTTGCACTCTTGACATTCAGGTCTGTTAGTCACCTGGCTAATAAGGCTCTTTCGGGAAAAGCTCTTTTGATATCATTTCTACTGGTAGGCTTATTTGCTCTGGGTGACGAATTTTACCAAAAATTCGTGCCAAATCGAGTTTCCGAACTCCCCGATTTAATCGCAGACCTGCTCGGCGCAATTATGGTCTTGTTTTTGCTTTGGATTCGAGATAGAAAGAAGGCAAGAGATAAGAATTGAGCAAATCTTGCGCAGGAGCTTGAACATTCTTGACTTTTGTGCGTCTGGCTTTATATTTGGGATGTCTACAGGAATATTGAAGTTCCTGTGATTTAAGTGATTAAGACGTCTCCATTAGTACTTTTCTTTAGATTTAAGGATGACCTAAAAATTAAATATCGCTAAAAATTGAAAGTCCGAAAATTAGTAGTTGGCATTTTTTAGAGATTGAGGACCTGAGATTTTTGGCGCAACGAAATTGCCATTATTTATTGCAAATAGTTTCATAGATATAAACAGATTGACAATCAGGAGATAATTTGATGCAATTGAAAAAAGCATTTCTGACAATACTCTTTTTAGCGCTCTTTGCCATACCGGCCTTTGCCCAGGATGAAGGCGCACCGGACAGCATAAAAATGGTTTTGATTAATCCGCCGGTTAACGGGGCTAACGTG
>JADFLZ010000328.1 GCA_022564135.1 Candidatus Zixiibacteriota bacterium | reverse complement strand
GGTGCATCAATACGCGCGATCTGCTGTACCGCAGGGTCCCGACACGCATCCAGAAAACCGTCAGCGCCCGCCAGCAATCGTTCCCATCCGCTCGCTTGCGGCAGCCGAAGCGCAATCTCAACCAAATCCTCTGCTAGCTCTTTTTCCACCTGCTCGTAGACCGCCTCGAACAAAGCCTCCTTGTGGCGAAAGTGATGGTACAGTGACAGAACAGGTAATTGAGTGGCAAGCCGCAGGTGGTGGAGATGCCGTTTTTAATCTTGATGGTTCTGATTCAGTGATGCTTATTGAGTTAAAATCTGATGGTAACACTCAAACGATCGATATTGAGAAAACTTTTACATCAGAAGATTCTGAAAAATAAACTCTACCAATAGAAAAGGCAGGAGTGATATGCTCCTGCCTATTTCGGGTAAAACTTCAATATTTAGTTGTTACTTGTGTAGCTCCTTTTTTCTCGAATAACCTGATGGTTTTCATATCCAGCACGAATACCGTTAATCATAAAATCAAATTTCAGGTCGTCGTCTTTTCTATTGGAGGCCCTTACAACCAACTTTGTCGGGGTGACAGACTCAACATAGAGCATCGAGCTAACCGGCCCACGTGGCGTAATCTGGGCCGTTAACCCTTTTAAGTTAGTGACTAAATGAAAATCTTCGGGGAGTTCAATTTCCGCTACTCCGTTTTTTAGCTGGGCTGATCCACGGGTGTAGGTGCCGGCCTCATTGCCCTCAAGAGCGACATAAACTATTTCTTTCGTCTCATCCTCCGGATGGTCTTGTACGAATGCTTTGATACCAGTAACAGTTAAGTCAGAATTAACTTGTACCGGACTGCTGAAAAATGCGGGGCCAAGGCAGTCAAGATTAGTTCCGACGGCCAAAGTCAGCGTGGGAGTGGTCGTCGCAGTGCACAGAATATCAAGTGTAGCGTCATTGTTGAGGTCCATAAAAACAGAATTCCTGCAAGTCATAGTGCCGCTGCAAGTCAAAGTGCTGGAAATATCGCAGCTAGCCAGGCTGGTTGCGCCAGTACAGGTCATAGTGCCGGATACGTTAACCGAGCTGGCGTAGGTAGCAGCGCCGGAGACATCGCAAGTATTCAGACTGGTTGGACCATTACAGATTAATTCAGTACCAGATTCGACAACAAGCGCTTTTGATGGTGTATGTTGGTATCTTATGTCCCTGGCTGCGTCGTCATCCAGGTCGCAGTACATCAAATCACTTGCATCATCCAGATTGTATGTCCAAGCATCATTGGTAGAGGGGCGGGTGAGGCTTATTGCATCAGGATTCGCGGCGAAAGCCCTTGCCGTGGGACCTGTCAACTGTACCCAGGCTGCATTATATACAGCATTGGTTCCCGAGGAACCTAAGACAAGAACCAGACCGTCCGTTCTATGAATAGTTACTGAGTCAGTGCCGACATCGTCGGTCAATCGAATGACTTCAGCAGTTACAGAAGTTCTTCCGCCAGCTCCTCCGCCGGCCGGCTCCACTATTAGCTTGCCATCGACAACCAGAATTCTTCCTGAGCTGCCGGCTAATTCGAGACTGTCGGCTGTAATTCGCACGGTTCCACCACCGGCACCTCCGCTCAAATTAACGAAGCCACCGGAACTACCACCATTTCCTAACACAGCGATGGTACTTGCTCCGCTATCTGTCATAATATGAAATTCGTCTGGAAGCATCTCAGTTAAAGAGCCTGTGGGCTGGAAATACGTCTGTAATCTTCCGCTTCGAATAACTGAAGCGAATAACTGACCTGAAATATCGTCCGCTAGCCTGATAGAAACTTCATCTGAAGCCGGCGTAAGTATAGGTGGGAGAGTGAGAGGGTCAGGTGAATCAGGGGTTCTCAAATCGATACCCGACGGGGATATGTTGACGTATTCAAACAAATCAGATTCACTCAATATGAGAATATCTTCACCGTCTATTTTTATTTCTGTACCGGCATACTTATTAAACATAAAAATATCGCCAGATTTGAGGGACACCCCTTTTTGCGGAGATGCTATGGGTTCGACAGCGCGAATTTCTGTGCCCGGTAAATAGATACCAGTGGTATCAATTCTAACGGCAGTATCAAGACTCGTGGAAAGGAAATTTGCTTCAGTGCCCACAAAATCAACCGATACAGATTCAAATTTAAGTGTGTCGGGAGTAAAAGTAATCGTTTTAGTACTATCGAAATTAACTATTCTCAGGCCGTCTGATCTTAGCTCCGCCGATTCTGAAGTTGCATTGCGATCCGCAAAAAGTGCGACTCTAAGATTGCTCATTCGCAATTGATCTTCTACTGACGGTGTGGCAACATCGTCCTCAATCAAGATTTCCGGTGGGATGCTGGCCCGCCCCCGAAGTATGATTTCAGACGGAGCTGATAAGAAATCGCCATCTACGCCCTGGGCATTAAATGCATATGGTACTGTTAGCAGTTGTGTTCTTGGCGAAATTTCCGGGTCTGTACCAAGAGTTATTCCCAGCCAAAGTTCATCGTTGTTAAAGAGGTCTGCAGGGAAAGGAGTTATTGAGCCCAGCTTGAGTTCAATGAGTTCTAGTTCAATCGGCACACTATTATGAATTTCTACCCATTCAGAAGAGGTAGTAACAGAATCTACGTAAATCTTAAATGTAACATCAAGAGTATCGTTGATCGGGCTGCCGGTGCTGTCGGTTATTTTACCCTGATAGTTCATTAGTAGCGGAACAGCGCTATATGTAGTTAGTACAGAAGTGACTACTAAGACTATCAGTAGTCCCAGAGTGGAAATAGTTGAACGCATGGAGTCCTCCGATTCGATTATGTTTTGTAATTCTATGTCACAAGATTTGACATAAAAATATAGCTAAAAGGGGCCCATTATGCTAATGATTTGACCAGTAATATTTGGGGAAGTACCGGTTAAAGAAGGAATGTCAATTCGGATAGTTACGGACAAGCATCTGGTGGAGGGCCGCCACGGAATATATAATCAACCAGAAAAGTTAAATCTACTATGTTTCCGGAATTGCAATCGCCGTTGGTATCTCCTTCTTCAAAGCATAATGGAGGTACACCCCCCCGGAAAATGAAATCGACTATGTAGGTAAGGTCCAAAATATTGGGGTCGCCCATCGAGTCGTCTCCATTCATATCACCGCGCCTGCCTACGCAACAGGGAGAGCCTGCACCAATATAGGCCACCATAGTATTGGAAAACTCCGACCACCCGAATCCATCATTTGAACGCACCCTCCAGTAGTAAATCGAATTAGTGTCAAGCAGCCCGCTTAACTCGCCGTTGCAAAGTGCCGGTCTTGAGAAAGTAGAATCGTCGAAAAGAGGCGAGACGAAATCTAAAAGTGTATCTAATTGAAAATGATAGGTTGTTGCAGATTCGCTCTTACTTAGATTAAGCATCTTCCAGTCAAA
>JADFLZ010000327.1 GCA_022564135.1 Candidatus Zixiibacteriota bacterium | reverse complement strand
CGGAAAACGGACCGAAAATGATATTCGCACCCGTCATCTGGTACAGGATTTGTCCAACGGGGAGGCAAACGGCAGCAGCAATGGCTCTGATAAAGAATCTATTAACCGCATTGATATTGATAAAAATAAAGGAGTAGAGGCCAATGCTAAACAGACGGAGAGTCCGATTGCTGATGAACAATTTGAAAGCGCCTCGGCGCATTTTGAGTATACCCAAACAACAGTTACCTCTACTTCAACTTCAATCGAAGGACGACGTCTCCTTGAAATCAGAGAAGCGCGATTAAAAGGCTACGAAGGTGATATGTGCAGCGAGTGCGGGCAGTTTACTATGGTACGCAACGGCACCTGCCTTAAATGCGATACCTGCGGCGCTACCTCGGGCTGCAGCTAATATTTTTTAGGCCATAACGTTTCCTAATATATTACCCGGCCGCTACCAGCGCGGTCGGGTTTTCTTTTTACTGTTAGCATAGCTTAGAAAAGTTTTGTTTCTTGAATATCAATAGAAAGCGGAGTTTTTCTGTTTTGAAAATTTCTGTAAGAATTATCAACGTCCTGTCTTTAGCAGTTTTCTCTTACCTGTCAATTACCGGTATTCGCCTGATGCTGTTTGGCAACCGTTTGCCGCTGCCGGAATGGCTGATATGGCTGCAATTTATAGAGTTTAACTATAACACTCAGCTGCTTCACTTTTATGCCGGGGCAGCGCTGGCAGGGTTGTTGACGATAAGAATCGCTCTGAGGATTATTTCTGCTGGAGAAAAACATTCGGAAAAGCTGAACTTAAATGTTGCCGTAAAGTGGCGGAGCAATTTTGCTTTTATAATATATCTGCTGCTGTTTTTGGCAATTATATCGGGACTTCTTGTTTATTCAGGAAAGATAACCGATCAACTTGCTAATGCTTCGCTTAAGAATATGCATTTGATCAGCTTTTGGGGAGTGCTGCTGGTTTCTGTTTTTTACGGGGTAGTTCAAATTATTCAAAGAGACAGAGATAAAAATGAGCACAGAATTACTTTCAGGTCGAAAGAGGGCAAAAGAATTTGGGCTGCTCTGGCAGTTTTTATTCTTATCTGCACTATGGCTGCCTGGGGAGTTGCTGAATTTGTGAATACTCAGCTGACCTTAACCAGCCGCAGGATGAATCGAAATATCGTGCTTGATGGTCGTGCCCGCACAAAAGAATGGTATGGTATAGACTCTGTCCTGGTACCAGTAACTGGCGGAGATAATTTTTATAACGGCTCTACTAATATTTTAGTCAAGAGTTTTAGAAACCGGCAGCATATTTTCTTTTTGTTTCAGTGGCGCGATAATAACAGGTCGTATAATCGCCAGCTGCTTAAAACAGACAGCGGCTGGATAGAACAAAAATCCGACAGTTCGATTTTTGGGGAGTCAGTTTATTTTGAGGACCAGTTAGCAGTATCTTTTCACAGGAGTAGTGCTGGCTGCTTAGAAAGTTGTCACCTGGGTAACAGTCAGCAAGCCGGCAGACATTATACAAATGGTGACACAGCAGACGTCTGGATGTGGAGAGCGCTGAGCACTAATCCGGTTGGTGAGGCAGATGACGGCTGGTGGGCGAAAGCAGCCGGTGATTCAAACGGGGGCATGCGCTTTGATAACTCAGCCGGCGGCGGTTATGCCTCGAACTTAAACCGTGAATGGGCTGAGCCTTATTTTTTGAGCTATCATCCGGCCCTCAGATACTGGATAGATATGAGATCAAAGTATTTTATGCCATATCGTTCCGGCCTGGATATTTTTACAATCGGTGCAATTCAGCCGGCTGTGGTGACTGCGCCGTTTATGGGAGACCGGGGGGATATCCGAGTTCGGGGAAACTGGGCCAGGGGTGTCTGGACTGTAGAATTACGCAGAACTTTAAATACCGGATCACCTTTTGATATGGCGTTGATGGGAACTGTCTGGATGAGTCTGGCGCCATTTGATAATAGTGAAAAAATGCACAGTTATCATTTCAAGACGATTAAGTTAATAATCGAGTGACAGAATTTTTTGCATGAATCCGGAGTTGCGATTATTAAGCAAAGCATCAGGTCACATCCCCCGCCTCTGTGGGGAACAAGACCTGAGGCAACTTTTTAAAATGATATAAATCTGATTTGAGAAAAGGACCGGTTTTGAGACCGGCCCTTTTATCATGAACTACTCTTGATAATCATTACTGGCAAGTTCCTGTTTGAGCTGTCTGGCTTTGGTGACCAAGTTCATCAGTTCCAGGACATCATCCTGGCCGGTTTGATTATAAACCTCATTCGCCAAAGAAAGCACATCGCCCAAATTTGATCCTTTAGCCCAATAAGATTCGCGCATAATTTCAGAAAACTCGGCGGCGGCAGCAGCCAGTTTGTAGTCAGGGCTACTAAATGCAAAGTTGCGGTCGAATATACTTATGGCAATCGGCCGGTTGATCTCTTCGACAATACCTGTTTCCGGATTTTTATAACGAATAAATATTTTACCAATCTGCTTTTTGTAAGCTTCTTTATAGAACTTAATTTCGTAAAGAGCAGTGACACTGTGGCCGGAGCCGACTTCGCCGCCGTCTTCGTTATCATCGCGAAACTTGTTGTCCTCGACGTCGCGGTTTTCGTAACCCAACAGGCGATAGCTGCGGACAACTTCAGGATCAAAATCTACCTGAATTTTGACATCGCGGGCTATTACCTGCAGCGCGCCTGTTAAATTATCGGTAAACACTCTTCTGGCCTCGGCGATATCATCGACATAAGCGTAGTAGCCGTTGCCTTTGTTGCCGAGTTTTTCCATCAGGACGTCGTTATAGTTGCCCATGCCAAAACCAATGGCGGAAAGAGTGATACCCCGGTCGGCCTGTTTTTTGATTCGCTTAAGCAGTTCGTCTGCGCCGGTAATGCCAACATTGGCCACGCCGTCGGAGCATAGGATAATTCGGTTTATTTTGTTTTTGTCAAATTGACGCGAGGACATATCGTAGGCCAGTCGCAAACCGGCGTCGCAATTGGTAGAGCCACCCGAGTGAAGTCTTTCAATAGCTGACAGGATTCTTTCTTTGTTGGCAATTGAAGTCGGCTGCAAATGAATTCTGGCGGTTGAGCCGTAGGTGACTATGCCGACTCTGTCGTTGCGATTCAATTTGTTGACTAACAACTTCAGCGCTTTTTTGACAAGCCCGAGTCTGTCTTCGCGCGACATGGATCCGGAGATATCTACCACAAAGACGAGATTGGCAGCTTTGCGGTTTTCTTCGCTTATCTTTTTGCCTTTGATACCTATGCGGAGCAACTGACAGTTCTGACCAAACGGCGAGCGGGAGCCCTCGAGATAAACTGCAAAAGTTTCTTCTTGTGGCGCCTTATAATTGTAACTAAAGTGGTTGACAAATTCTTCGGTGCGGACGGCATCTTTTTCAGGCA
>JADFLZ010000326.1 GCA_022564135.1 Candidatus Zixiibacteriota bacterium | reverse complement strand
AAGTTAAGTCAAGGATATTAGCCGGAGTATCGTCACTATTAGTATCAGCTTCTGCTGGACAAGGCGGAGCCGGACCGACTCGGAAGACATAATCAACCAAATAGGTCAGGTCGAGAATATCTGCCTCATTTCCATCACCATTAACATCACCGCGGTCACCTAAACAGCAATTTTCGCAAGCATCACCAATTCCGTTACTATTGATATCTTCTTGGCCTGGATTAAAAGTGAGAGGACAGTTGTCGGCTGCGTTCACTACACTATCCCCATCAAAATCTGCATACTCGAAAATCTCAATATCGACTGACAATTGGGCGAACTCTCCTACTCCTAATATTGACACAGGAGTTACTGAAAAGCCAACAATTGAATCAACGTATGATACACCAAGTCCCAGCACACTTTCTCGAATCGTGCTGCCGTTATCCGGTTGATCATAAGGAGGCATATCCAGCATGAAGCCGTCCCTGAAAACGTCAAAAGTGTCGACCCTGTGAGCAAATAAACCATCGCAATTGGTCGTGAATACACCCCAAGGTCTATTCGCGTAGAGGAAAAACTTGTCGAATCCGATGTACCGTCGGAATTGAAAATAGTAATAAGATGAGCCCCGGGGAATGCGCAGAGCTTTAATTCCTTCTGCCGTCTCCAAAGGAGTAAGAATATATGTACCGCTTACACTGACGTTCATAAACTGAGTGGACTGTAACCAGCCGAACATTCCCTTGACACGGGCATTAATATGGCCTTCCCCTGAACCCATTGGGTCAAAAATATCTCCACCTCCTTCTATTAGACCACAAGAAGTATCTGCAGCAGATGGCCAGGAATCATTGTGACAAAACCAGCCAGATGCATGCCCGGCTCCAAAGGTGTGAAATAGCTCTTGAACCACGGTGGGATATAGAATTCTTCCATTTATCCAGACGAAATCACCAAACCGAATGCCACCCACACTGATTGGTTGCATTGTTGATATCACTATTACCCTATCGAAGTCGCCCCCCGTAATAAACGGATTTCCAAAACCTCCCCACTGCAGGTTCACTCCGTCACTCACTGCCGAGTCTATCGCCGGCACAAAAATGGAGGTGCTAAATTCGAGATTATCCAGGTTTAGAGTATATTCTCCAACTACTTGCCCGGTAATTCGCATCTGATCGTAGGATACTTCTCTTAGGTAATCGTTGAGAGTGATATCGCTGTAATTCTCCCACGATGATGCCGGAGAGACCAGGAACTCAGGCACGTTCCACTGCCCCGGGTATCGATTGTCAAAAAATACGGACTCGGCTTTCTCCGCAGTAACCGGCTCCGGGTCTAAATTGAAAGGACTGACAGGTCCGTAACGAATCTGTGCCCCAACCGAATCAGAAGCTAACCTAACGAGTATGATGAGGATTCTGAATTCACCATTAGGATGCTCTGAAGCTGAAATTGAACCAAGTTCAGACACCTGCATCTCGCTCTGCAATATATTGCCTTCAATGCGTCCAAAGTACTCCCGATTCAATTCCTTTGATGATTCGGACGACAGATAATACAGGGGTTCATTTGAAAGCTGATGGTTGTCCGACTGAATATCCGGCTTCACAGGTGAAGACATTGCAATTGTAGAAATAATGTACAGAGTAAAACCACAGCACAGTCCAATGCCCAGTAGTTGTTTAAAATTGAACTCAAACATATAATTGACTCTTGCCTTGTCTGATTTTCATTACGCAATCTACTTGCTATAAGATACTCAAACCGCTGATTTTGATAAGCTGAAACTTCAGAAAATATCCTGGCAAGTCCCCTATAGCATATTCAATACTTTGGCCTATTTCCTTTGAGTCCTTTTTAAATCTTGCGTTAGTACTGAATATGAAATTACCAGGAAAGTCAACGAGAATGAGTTTAACAGTAATACTTTGTTCATAATTGCTTCCAGATTTGTAGAAAATAAATAGCGGCGCAGGGACTCGTCGAAGCGCAAGCGGAGATCCTGAGTGAAACGAAGGGAACCCTGGACAATACAGGCAGATCTAAAAATAGCGGCGCAGGGACTCGAACCCCGGACCCACGGATTATGATTCCGTTGCTCTAACCAACTGAGCTACGCCGCCATCTTAGTCAATTTGCAGGTCTATGAAAGTAACCAATTTATCGGCATAGTCAAGATTCAAGCTGATCCAATTTATTGCCTATTTTATAGAAAAGATGTGAATAATTCCATGAGTCGTAGCTTCTTGCTATGGCCTAGCTATCTGCTTTTCGCAAAGCTTCATCAATTTCATGCAGTGCATTCTTGACATCTTCGCGAATGGCATCGGCCTCAGTCTTGATGCCATCGGCACTCGAACGTACTTGTGATACCTTTGTGTTAATGTTCTTTATCCTATCTATAGTAGTTCGGATTCGTTCTATTTGATTTTCGATAGTTGTTGAATCTACAGTAGGCATAGCTTTACGAATCTTGTTAAGCTTATCAAGCGAAATCAGAAACCGCACAGCAGATATTAAATGTTCGTGTGTACAGGCTATCCAACGACCTTTCTCTACAGTTCCTTCTGCCCATTCTCCAATTTCGTTTGCTAGTCCTTCGGGTGACTTGCTTAAGTAAATTGCAAAATTAGCGTTCCTCGTTGTCATTGCCTTGTTTACTGAATCTCCGATTGGTTTACGACCTGCGGGATCCATACGAGTCTTTGCTTCAACTACAATTCGAATATTTGCCTCTTCGTCATTTTGAGCACCCACTATGATCAATACATCTCCTGGCTTATTGTCGGCACCTACATGTTGAGCTTCGGAGCCATGCCTTTGTGACCAATTACTGAGAATCCGTACAATTTCTTCTTCATATGGAGTCCCCTTTTTCGTAGTTTGCTCAATTATTCCGGCTTCTACTTCCTTCCCTCTAACGTCCTTTGATAGACCATCAACTTTTTCTTCTAGCGGTTGAAGAGTATTTTTTACGACTAACTTTACTGTTTCTGCAAGTGAGCCGTCAATAGCAGAAACTCGATTGATTGCAACATCTAGAGACCCCTGTATAGAATCTTTTCGCATCGGGTCAAGGAGATTATGAAGTTCATTCAATGCTTTGCCAAGTGTAGACGTGGCCTTGGTCGGGTCTATTTCGTCTTGCATGAGAGTTTTTATACTATCAATTTTTTCATTTGCGGCCGCCGAAACTTCCTTAACCAATCGATTAATTGGTGCAAGTACTTGCCCATCTCCTGTACCCAGTTTTTCTAACAATCCCTTTTCAGTCTCAGCAGGAATTTTTATAATTGAGTTCTGCACTTTATTTAAGAGGTCATTAACTTCACGTTTTACGAAATCAAGATTTTGTCCTGCAGAAGCCCGCTCAAGGCAAAAAACTCCAACCCTAATTGCTTGCTTTACATCTTCTTCTCTTAATTCTTCCGGTCGGTTACGGAAATAGTTTGCC
>JADFLZ010000325.1 GCA_022564135.1 Candidatus Zixiibacteriota bacterium | reverse complement strand
CGCAGCAAGCCTATCGGAGGGATCGTCTACATCACGGCCGGGACCGGCGGGGCCGGCCTCTACGATGATAAGGGCGAGAAGGATTGGCTGGCCAAAAGGGTCGAGAGCATACTCGAACGTGAGCTGTGACCGATCACCTGGAAGTTTGCAGCGGTGATATATCCGATTCCCAAAGTGGCGAACGCAGTTCGACCTGTTTCACCAAAATAATGATACCAGGATGCGCCGTTGAAGCCTTGGGAAACTTGTCTATCAAGAAAGAAGTCAGATTTCCAGCCAGCTATATTTCCTTCGTAAACGATCATATTCTGATCATCCCAGGCATAACCTATCAATAGGTTTAGCCCAATTCCTGCACCACTTTCGTCAATAGTGGTTCCATCAACTTCCCAACTCGCGACTGGTGAAAAGCCCAGTCCGCCACCCAACACAAATCCTCGGCGGTGACCGTCAAAACCGAATGACGATGACGCCGTCAGTAGTGTCAAAACTATAACCATAAGTATCAGTCTTGAAACAACCATCCTTATTGTCTTATTGACTTCTCTAAGTGTTGCCATAAATAATTAGTTCACTCATTTACATGAGATAAAACTTTCCCCCGATTCCAAAGGACATAAAGCTGACATTTGACCCATGAACAGATAAGTTGGAAAATTTTGTCCATATTTGAATCTGCCCGAACTCGAATCCGCCGCCAAATTCTATATAAGGTCTAACGTCAGAGTCAGCGTTTATTATCACGCCTCGAAAATCGAATGTCGACAGAGTATCACTAAGATCCACCAGAGCTATTCCTACGCCTACGATTAAAAACGGTATCACCTCGGCCTCAATCTCGCCAGGATTTATTTTCAGGCCGCCGTTAAATAGTATTGCTCTGAATTTGTGTCCGCTATACGCTATATTTTCTGAAGCATCAAGCCCGAAAGAATGATAATCAACGCCGAACGTTACTTCTATTCTCTGCGACATAATAAGACCTAAGCGTGTCAGCCCGTAAAAGCCTAAATCTGCTCCGACTGCAAGATCGCCATTGGGGTCGCTCAAGCCAATGCTTCCATAAATAACGACTGTCTTATTTTTAGAGTCTGAGGCAAACGTTCGTCCGGTCAGAGAAAAACTAACCAACAGAATTGCAGCAATCGTAATGAGTTTTAGAAATCTCGTTGTCATATTTCTAAAAGCGCTAGGCGTTTTCTTCTTCTGTCTTAAATTGACTTTTGAATTTCACTACCGCGCTTTCCAGTTTCTTTTCTATCTCATCTGAGATTTTCATCTCTTTGCTCAAAGTATGCTCTATATCAGGATATTCTTTTTCGCAGAAAGCCAGAAATTCTTCTTCAAAACGTCCGATATCTAAGCTGGGAACATCATCCAGATAACCTTTAGTGCCGGCCCAGACAATCATAACCTGTCTGGAAACTTTCATGGGCACGTACTGACCTTGTTTTAAGAGCGCCACCATGCTCTTTCCGCGGTTGAGCTGTTTTTGAGTCGCTTCATCGAGGTCTGAGCCAAACTGAGTGAATGCTTCCAGTTCTCTGAACTGGGCCAGGTCAAGCTTGAGAGAGCCGGCCACCTGTTTCATCATTTTGGTCTGGGCGTTGCCGCCTACGCGCGAGACAGAGATACCGACATTAATAGCCGGCCGGACACCGGCGAAAAACAGTTCACCTTCTAAAAATATCTGTCCGTCGGTGATAGAAATAACGTTGGTCGGAATATAAGCCGAAACGTCGCCGGCCTGAGTTTCGATTATCGGCAGAGCCGTCATAGAGCCGCCGCCGAGATCATCGGAGAGTTTGGCCGCCCGCTCAAGTAAACGCGAGTGGCAGTAGAAAATGTCACCGGGATAGGCTTCGCGTCCCGGAGGACGACGCAGCAAGAGTGACAACTGCCGGTAGGCCTGAGCCTGCTTGCTCAAATCATCATAGACACAAAGCACATGCTTGCCATTGTACATAAACTCTTCACCCATGGCGCAGCCGGCGTAGGGCGCGATATACTGCAGAGGCGCCGGGTCGGCAGCGGTGGCGCAGACGACGATAGTGTATTCCATAGCGCCGTTTTTCTCCAGGATGTCCACCACCTGTGCCACTGTCGAAGCTTTCTGCCCGATGGCAACATAGATGCAGATAACGTCTGTATTTTTCTGATTGATAATAGCATCTATCACCAGCGCCGTTTTACCGGTCTGTCTGTCACCGATAACCAGCTCACGCTGACCGCGTCCGATGGGAATCATCGAGTCAATAGCTTTAAGTCCGGTCTGCAGCGGCTCTTTTACCGGCTGACGCTGAACCACGCCGGGGGCCATGCCCTCAATGATGCGTCTTTTGTCAGTCACAATCGGACCCTTGCCGTCCAGCGGCTGGCCGACCGGGTTGACCACTCGTCCTATCAGGGCTTCACCAACCGGAACTTCGGCTACTTTGCCTGTGCGGCGGACAGTGTCACCTTCTTTAATTTTGGTGTCGTCGCCAAATATGGCGGCGCCCACGTTATCAATTTCAAGATTTAGGACCATGCCGACAACGTCGTTGGGAAACTCAATCAGCTCGGACATCTGCACATCTTCAAGACCCCAGATACGGGCGATGCCGTCGCCGACCTGCAGCACGCGACCAACTGATTTCATTTCAAGCTTGGATTCGTACTGCTCCAGCTGCTGTTTTATTACCGATGATACTTCTTCAGGATTTAATCCCATTTTTTATTTCTCCAGAAAACTATCTTATATCTTTTTTTCGTTCTTATCATACAGCTAAATTTAGTCACTCTAAAGCGGACAAAGTCCCGAGCACAGACTCGGGGGTCGAAGAGCGATAATAGCCTGCTACTATGCCACTTTTACTTTCTGCAAACTTTGCTCAATCATATCCAGACCATACCGTATTGAACCATCAATAATCTGGTCGTGAGTTAAGACAATAACTCCGCCTATCATATTCGGGTCGACTTCCGTTTCTATCTGAATTTTCAAATTCAATTTTTTTGACAATGTTTCAGTCAGTTTTTGCTTTTCAGCTGCTGTCAGTTCTTTGGCGCTGATAACCCTGGCGCGTCCGATGCCCCTGTCGGCTTCGACTTTGCGGTCAAACTCATCAATGATTTCAAGAAAATGCTCAAAGCGGTTTTTCTCAATTAGCACCACAAACAGCTGTGCTATCATAGGATGAACCCGGCTGCCGAATACTTTAGCGACAAATTCTTTTTTGTCGCTCTCGGGTACCTGCGGAGATTTCAGAAAATCCAAAAATTGGCCGTCGCTCTGAGCAAGTTTTTGAATTACTGAGAGCTGCTCGAATATCTCCGAGACAATATCTTTGTCTTTGGTCGAGAGATACAAGGCAGTCGCATATCTTCTGGCAACTTCGCGAGTTTTCATCAGCTAACTAAGCCTTCTCCAGTTCATCGATATAATCACCTATCAATT
>JADFLZ010000324.1 GCA_022564135.1 Candidatus Zixiibacteriota bacterium | reverse complement strand
CCCCATCAGCAGATGATGTATGATGACTCCCAATGAATAAATATCCCCCAGCTTGGAGACCTTTCTCTCAGGAGGACCAAACCAGTTTTTCCTGGTGCCGTTATCCGTATAGTGCGCCGGCATTCCAAAATCGGCCAGTTTGACCGTTTCTTCGCTGTCAAAAAGAATATTTGAAGGACGAAGGTTGCCGTGAGTGATGTTTTTCTTGTGGGCAAAGTCGAGACCTTCGGCGATCTGGACACCGATATCAAAGGCTTCCTGCCATTCGTATCTTTTCGCCATTCTGTCGGCCAGCGAGCCGCCTTGTGCATATTGACTGATTACGATAGTATTTTTTTTGTCACCGCCGGAAGCATAGATATTTATAATGTTCTTATGACGCAGTGATGTCAGAAGCTTGGCTTCTTTTCGTCCGGCTTCGCCCCGGCTGTGTTTTTTGATTATGTAGAGTTTATTATTGCTTTGGTTTTCGACAAGTATAGTCGAGTTATATCTGGTTTCTTTGATAGTATCCAGATGCTTGCACTTGCCCATAAACGAATCAGAGCCAACGTCTGCCAGATTTTCGTCGCTGTCGCTGGTTTTACCGCCATCCATAGCGTTTAACAGGGCATCTTTAAGAGCGACCGCTGTCTGATATCTGTCCTTGCGGTCCTGGGCCATACACTTATGAACTATCTGGTCAAACTTTTTTGAAATATCCGGATTAATTTCAGAGGGAGCTTTGAAATGCCCCAATGGTTTTTTGCCGCACAGAATTTCATATATCATAACGCCAACGGCGTAGATATCTGTGGTCTGGTCAACGTCCCGTGAACTTACCTTCTGCTCAGGAGACATATAGGCTACCGTGCCCATGACAATACTGGTGCTGGTTTGCTCGCCGTCGGTGTTGCCGACAATCTGGGCTATTCCAAAATCTGTTATAAGTACATTGCCCTGCTTATCAACCAGTATATTGGCCGGTTTGATATCGCGATGGATGATATCATTTTTGTGGGCGTAGTCTAAGCCTTTGCATATTTCAATAATCGATTCTAACTTTATGCGCAGAGAAATTTTGTCTGAATCGATAACCTGTCTTAGTGAAGTGCCGTTGATATATTCCATTACGAAATAGTACCTGCCGCCGGTGGTGCCTCTGTCAATGACGTGTACGATATTGGGATGATTGAGCTTGGCTATGACCAATGACTCCCGCTCAAATCTGCGGACAATCTCTTCGTTGTCGGTCAGGGCTTTAGAAAGAATTTTGATGGCAACTTCTCTGTTTAGAGACGGCTGAACCGCCCGGTAAATTTCGGCAATGCCGCCCTGACCAATTTTACCGTTTACAATATATTCGCCAATCTTGACTTCTTTTTTGGGCGGACTCTGCGTTGTTGTTTGACTCATATTTTTAACCAATAAAAAACAGGGATATTCCTTAGAGAGTATCCCTGTTGTTATCGGCAGAAATCTTATTTTCGTTTATTTAACCAGCAGCATTTTCTTGGTCTCAGAGCCATCCTGATGAGTCAGACGGTAAAAATAGATACCACTGGGCTTAGACGAGGCCTGAAACTCAACCCGGTGATTGCCGGCAGTCTGGAAACCGTCGTAAAGATTGGCTACTTCCTGCCCAATTACGTTAAACACCTTCAAGCTGATATATCCAGCTCTGGGGAGCGAATAATCGATAGAAGTAGAAGGATTAAAGGGGTTGGGATAATTCTGCGCCAGTGCATAAGCCGTAGGCAAGAGATTGTCAAGCTCGTCACTTATATCGGTTGCTATCATTACTTTTACAGCGCCCGGCGTAAAGCCCGGATAAATTACGTATGTTCCTGAGGGGTCAGAAAATTCAACCCTGGTCCAGAAATGCATCTCGTTGCCGTCAAAATAAATTACTGAGTCCCTGAAAATGGAATCAATGGCTATCAGATCTGGCGAAGCTCCCTGCCCCAGCGTAAAGTGGAGAGTAGCCAGCAGCCCTTGTGATGATGATATGAATGGTAATGGAATAGTAAATTCATCAATGATATAGGATATTCTTAAGCTTTGATTTTCCGGGTTAAGATCAGCAACCCCATTTATCCCGCTAGTCAAAATAGCGCCGGCAAAAGAGACCGAATCCAGAGTCAAGTAAGGGTTATTGTATCTAAGCGGAATGGTCATAGCTGAGAGCTCATCAGTGTTATCTGTCAACCAGAGACCAACCGCAAAACTTTCACCCGGAGAAGCTTCGACCGAATCAATCCTGACTGTGGCACTTTCGACGCTTACCGGGAAAAAAGTCACCAAAGCTGCTACTGTTAAAACAATTAGGCCTTTAACTATCAAATTCATCAAATACCTGCCTTTCAACTCTCTTAATAATCAAAAATTTCCTCATTTTTTCAGACCACTATGGCCTGCATAAGGCCTAAATGCAAAGAGTGTGCCCTAACGAGGCGATTAGGAAAGTAGACTGCGGTAGTCCGCAAGACCTCTTATTATACTCGTCAGAGGCTGTCTGACAAGCTGTTTGTGTAATTTCAACTTGGCCTGCAGCTGCCGGAATCTTCAGACAGGAAAGCTCAGCCAGTTCACTTCCAAAATAAGCTGCCTATGATAGGCAAGCAGTTGCATACATGTTTGATACAGGGGAAAGTAAGTATTTTAAAGCGGAATTTTATGAGCCGGTTAGTTCCAGGTCGGCTTGACGTTGACGAACATGGTCTGATTTCGCCGCCAGATAAAGAATATTACTTCACGAGGCTGTTCAGCTGAAATTTCGCTAAGTGCCTCTTTAGCATCATCTACCGATTCAATTTCTATAGGCCCGATTCTCTGGATAACATCTCCGATTAAAAGCCCGCCGATAGAAGCCGGACCTCCCAGAGTAAGTCCGGAAACGACGACACCTTTGAAATTCTCCGAATCAAGATTATAAATCATATAGTCAGCAAAGACCAAGTCACGTACTGTCAGCTCAAGCTTTTCTTCTTTAAAGTCCGGCGCTTCTGTCGGGGAAATTGGTGCCTTTTCCAAATTTATCAGAATTTTGGTAGAATCAGAAGAGCCCTCATCAAGACGCATAACCTCAAGTTCTATTGCCGCCTCAGGTCCGAAGTTGGCAATCATCCTCTGGAATACCGCAATTTTTTCTTCACGGTCAACTTCAACCGGCTGTCCGTTTACTTCATAAATGATATCCCCAACCTTAAGCCCGCCTTTATCTGCCGGCGAATTGCGTATTATTTCATTTACGATGATGCCCCCGGCCAAGTCCAGTTGCCAGAATTCTGCTATATCCTGAGTTAAGGCCTGCAGAGAAATACCCAGCCAGCCTCTTTCTATTTCTCCTTCGGTGGGCGGATCGGCGATTAACTCTTCAATGCGCTCTCCCGTTATGACTCCCAGCATGGGCATGCCGCTGCCAAACGAGCCCATCATAGCGCCGCCATCGGCGGAACCGGAGG
>JADFLZ010000323.1 GCA_022564135.1 Candidatus Zixiibacteriota bacterium | reverse complement strand
ATTACATGTCAAAGTGAAAATGATAAACCGGCCGAAAAACTAAAACCGCTATGAGATCGGTCTTCTTTTAAGTTCTGTACGACAATATCGCCGCCATTAGACGATTCACTATTGTTCGGTTGACTGTTATATCTGGAGATGGATAACGGTATCCACTGACTGAAGTTTAAATGTAAAGTCCATCGGCGAGTTTGTAAACGTGGGGACAGCACCGCCTGTACCAGGTTGGCTCGTCTTATCTCCCATCGACCTGACTGCAAATCATCGATTCCCATTCCGAATATGACTGGTCGCCAGCTAACGTAGCGAAGGTCGGGTCTCAAATGAACATACCGAACTGCTGCTTGCAGAAAGAGGCGCCGTCCAATGGTAAACTCATCTGAAAGATTGACAAAGTACCAGGTAGCCACACCGCTCGATACCAAATGTCGGCGGTCTCCCAAAAACTTAGCTAACCCTGACACGAAAGGCCAGGCTTCCACCGTACCGGCCAGGTTGCCCTCAGCGACACCTCGCTGAACATCAAGCCTATAGTGGTTGTATCGCATTTGCACAGACCAGATATTTGCATTGAAGTTGGCCTGACCAAAATGTGCAAAACGAAAGGCACCATCGTAGCCAAGAACTCGTGCGTCTACCAAAATCTGCCGATACTCGACTGCCCATGACAGATTGGGCCTGGCGGATTTTTCGGCACGAAAAGTATGATTTCGTACCAAGCCCTCAATGGCAGCAGAGTATGTACCGACAGATTGCTCCCGAAATTCCGCCTCATTGGGAAGAAAGTGAGCCCTGCTTAATGTTGAAACAACAGTCCATCCTTCTAGAGGCATAAAGTGAATGGCGTAGCTCCAGGATGACAAAGGTGCCAGCCACTTAATTGAGCCACCTTCTTGAAGATAGTATAGCTCCATATGATTAGCCAGTGGATGACGACGGGAATATTCAATGCCACCGAAGAGAGTACGCATTGGGCGCCAACCGAAGAACAGACCGCCCTCGAATTCAGTTTCAGTCGCAGTTCTCCACCAGCCACCGCTAATTAGATTTAAACGATTCGACTGTATATGAACAGCAGCCTGCAGCCGGTTTTGTTGAGGACGGATAAGTGCCTTGAATTCGGACGCGTTGCTGTACGCAAGCCGTCCACGCTGTTTGGAGTGACGCGCCGACAGCGTCCATTTCCAACCCCATAATCGACGCCCATAGAACACCGAATAATAAGTTTCTCCAGGCTCCCAGCCAATTTTACTGCCTCTTCCTATCCATTGATTAGTCCGATACCCTGTCGTCATCTTTAACACTTGATCGGACTGAGAGGAGAGCATCGCATGAACACCATCTGCAGAATCCGATGGTGAAAGCAAAGATATATAAAGAACCGTTATCGCTTTAAGTCCAGATATTAGCATCGCTTACATTTTCTTAGAATTCATCAAAAAGAACCTCCAGCATTGATGGTAATACAGTCGGAGCGCTTCCAGCTTATAGCATCAACAACATCTTTCAGAATTTCGCTCTTTATGCCATCAGAGGTCAATTCGGGGAACAGACCGTTGAAAGTCGGATTGGGCCAGTACCACAGATCAAACGTCATATCTGTCCATTGATAGCAAAGAGTCCATTCATTTCGGCTGTAGTAGAGATTTAGGTAAGCTGAGCGGTTTGAAGAACCATAATTCCACAGGTATAAGGGCGAGCCTCCAAAATACACGAGGTCACCCCAGCCGAGAATCGACTGGAAATCCCATGCCAGCATTTCATAGAAAAACTCGTTGTTCTCATCGGGGAGATGACAACAGAATCCGTATTGCTGTAACGACTGGACGGTGTCATCAGGAGAGTTTATGCCATAAATACTGAGAAGCCTGTCCCAGTAGGCCTGGCGAGAAAAGTAAGTTGCTGCAAATCCTTTGTAAGCACTTTCGTTCGATTCCAGAGTCAGGGTATACTCTGGCAAAAATGATTTAAGGTTTTCCAATGGATTGTCAAAAAATTGGGAGACATCAACGGTCACCGTAATTGTGTCACGATCCAAATTACATATGACATAGCCAGTTTCCGGAGCATAGTAGCAAGAATATTGGCTCCGCCAGATTACTTCCAGCAACATGGGACCGTCGAAATAAGACTGGTAGTGTTTAATCGTGTCCTGGATTTCTTTGAGGTCGCTCTCATCTCCGGGATGCACCTTGATAAGATCATTGCTCTGGTCTTCACCGGCTGATAACTCAGCCAATAGAGCGTCTATAGAAAGTATAAGCTGATTGCTGGCTGTTAAAATGTCTGTCTTTGCCGCAGACATATGTCCGGCACCGATTGCTCCACCTCTCAGCGAAAGAAAGCTGGAATTCCGTTGCAAAGCTTCTTCTAAGCCTGACACAGTGTATGATGACAGATCTAGGTCTCGCGCCACGAAGATATGCAGGCTCGCCTCGATAACGTGAAGAGATGCCAGAATAACTCTGAAATCAGATAAGTCAACAACGATCTGATTCGCTCCTGGATTACCCTGCATATCGGGTGTAATCGTAAATTCGTAGTCAGGATTTTCATTTATAATCCCCGCAATGTGATTCTGAGCCCGTTGAACTTTGGGTAGCAGCGAAGTTTCCAGAAGATTCTGCACTTCGCTGATATTGGGATCGGCGGCAGCCGCTTTTGCCATCAAGGGATCGAGACGAGTTATGTCAATAAGTATTTTATGAAATTCTGTTGGATACATCGGTAATCCTGCCACGGTTAGTGAATGTCCAAGCGTCACCTCGGGTATGTTACCGAGAGGGAAAACACCACCTGTGTCAATTAGATTTTTGAACCGTTCATAGAGATAGTTCAGATTGTCATCAGCCAGAAACGACATGAGCCCGGCAAAAGCTGCCCCAAAGCGAGCGTCGTTGTTGTTCGGATCGGCTGTGAGTGCCTCTTCGTAGAGGTCGCGGACGCCGGTGAAATCTATATCACCCGGCCGGAAAGTCGAGTCCAGATTTTCCAGAGTCTGATTAATCACTTCGTCTATCATAGCCGCCAGCGAGTCATTGGCAATCTGTATAATCGAATCTGCATTCATTGGGATTTCAGGGCCCATGCCATCATCATCACCACCGCACCCGAGATAAATATTGAGCGAGGCAACTATAACCATCAAAGCGGTAAAGCGAAATGCACCGAAAATTGGCTTGTACATTTTTTATCCTCCAAAAATTTGGGATTTGCTTGAAGTAATACTTGAATATATACTTTATAATATAAGTTTGCATCGATATGTCAAGCCAATTGAGCGGAAGTAGTCTGCTGAACTGCCCCCCCAAATTCTGGTACGGTTTTAGAGTTAGTATCTTGGGTGGTGAAGCGCCCCCTTTCATTTGTCCGTTCTAAGCGAGAGCGAGGATCTCATAATAATGAACTTGTGCCCCAATCATAGATAAGGCAGTATACTATATAACAAAAACTCA